>CAZLKP010000372.1:0-4711 GCA_964560095.1 uncultured Bacteroidia bacterium | reverse complement strand
CCCCGCTGCTGATCCTCGTCGGCCTGATCATGCTGGGCGTCATTCCCCTGAAGCTGCCGGGGGGCGGCCTCAGCCAATGGACCCAGCGCCTCAAGCTTTCGGGCTACGGCGGAGCAGCCCTGCTGGGCGTGCTCTTTGCCCTGGCCTTTTGTCCGTATAGCGCGGCGCTGTTTTTTGGTACGCTCATGCCCATGACGGTTCAGAGTAGTGCTGGGCTAGGGCTGCCGCTGCTCTTTGCCCTCGGCACGGGTCTGCCCGTGCTGGTCTTTGCTGTGCTGCTGGCCTACAGTGCCGAGCGGGTGGGGCGCTGGTTTGCGGCCCTGCAAAAAGTGGAGCGCGTGATGCGATACGTCGTGGGAGGCGTCTTCGTGCTCACAGGTGCTTACCTGGGGTTCATATTTTGGGGATGACGGGGACTTGGTTCGTATTTAGCATGAGGCATATTTGCCAGGATGTCGGACGGGAATTTTCCTTTACGCAGACAGACAATTTCTTTGTCATGGCCGCTATGAATATCATTGCTGCCTATGGGTTGAACATTGAGAATACCGCGGATACGCAAATCAAAATTGGATAAAAGGATAAAAGGATAAAAGGATAAAAGGATAAAAAGATAAAAAACTCTTTTATTATTGAAAAGAAATTGTAGCTTGCCCTACTCAATCAAGTAGTCAGACATGCTGTCAAGGTCCTGTATCTACGCAATCAAAATCATGATTTATCTGGCGCTTCAGCAGAAGCATGGGACGGGCTATGTGGGCGTGTCAGCAGTGAGTGAAGCGATTGATTCGCCCCGGCATTTCACGGCGAAAATATTGCAACAGTTGAGCAAAGCGAAGCTGATAGCGTCCCAGCGCGGGCCGAATGGCGGCTTCTATTTGTCGGCAGAAAGCGAGGTGTCTTTAGCTGATATTGTTCGGGTAATTGATGGTAACGAGTTGTTTGACGGGTGCATACTGGGCTTCAAAGAATGCTCGGACTTGCGCCCCTGCCCAGCACACCAGAAATTCAAAAGTGTGCGGGACCACGTGAAAGGGGCATTACTTACTACCCGGGTTGAGGAGTTGAGGCAAATTGTCGAGGACGAACATGGATTTTTGAAGTTTTAATTTCTTCCTTTAAAAAAGGATATAAGCATCTTTTTATCTTTTAAGATACCCTATTATGGAAAACTTAGCTGCTACCAAAGTGAGCAAGATCGTGGCTCAGAATTACCAGACCGCGAAAGTGTTTACGGCTCACGGCATTGATTTTTGTTGCAACGGCGGCATTCCCCTGATGCAGGCCTGCGCGCAGCAGCAGGTGGATGTAGATACCGTGCTAGAGGAAGTCAGGGAGGCGTTGAAAGCGCCGGAAACGGAAAACTTCAGTGAGATGCCCATGGATGAGCTTGCCGGCTACATCGAAAAGACGCACCACGCCTACGTACGTAGCACCGTGCCGGCATTGATGACTTACCTGGAAAAGATCGCTCGTGTGCACGGAGAGCGGCACCCGGAGTTGTTGGACGTTCGAGACCTGTTTAGCGCGTCTGCCGCGGAATTGACGCAGCATATGGCAAAGGAAGAGCAGATCCTTTTTCCTTACCTCCAAGCGATGGTGGCTTCTTTGAAAAGCGGCTATTCTTTATCGGAACCCCATTTTGGCCATGTCAAACATCCGATTGAGATGATGGAAACCGAGCACGAGCAGGAAGGCAGTCGCTTCAAAGAAATTGCGGCGCTGACCGATCACTACACCCCGCCGAAAGATGCCTGCCAAACCCACCGGGTCGCTTTTTCGATGCTACAGGCGTTTGAAGAGGATTTGCATAAGCACATCCACTTAGAGAATAATATTCTTTTTCCAACCGCCATCCGGACTTTTGAAAAGCTAAGGGCATAGGTCACCCCTGCTTTGATATTGAAACAAACCCAATGGCCATGCCTACCCTATCCCTCAAGGACAAAAAAATCACTTTTCAGGTTGCCACAGGCTTTTTCCTGTTGGCTGCCCTGCTGGGGGCGCTGATGCGGTTTATTTATTTGCGGGAGGTGCCTTTTTTGGATTACAGGCACATCTTGCACGCCCACTCGCACCTGGCGATGTTGGGTTGGGGGTTTACGGTGCTTGGCGGAGCTTTGGTGTTTTCACTGATCACAAAAGTAGCCGTTGCCAGCGTATATCGCCGCGTTTTGGCGGGCAACCTGATTGCTGGCGCAGGGATGTTTTTCGCCTTTTTGTATCAGGGGTACGGAGCGGTGAGCATTGGCTTTAGCACGTTGCACGTGCTGGTGGCGTATTACTTTGCCTGGCATTTTTTGCAAGACCTCAAAAAGGTGCCGCCTAGCCAAGCCACCAAATTTGCCAAATGGGCGGTGTACTGGATGCTCCTGTCGACGCTGGGGCTGTGGGCGATTGCGCCGGTCAGTATGCTCTTGGGCAAGGTGCACCCCCTGTATTTTGCCTCTATACAATTCTTTCTGCACTTCCAGTTTAATGGTTGGTTTATCTATGGCCTGCTAGCGCTGCTGTTCAGGCATGCAGAAAACAACGGGCAGCTGGTCCAATTGCCGAAAGCCACCTTTGCGGTATTACAATTGTCGCTGCTGCTTACCTACGCGCTCAGTATTACCTGGACTACCCCTGAAAATATACTTTTTTACCTCAATTCAGTAGGGGTCCTGTTGCAATTGCTGGCCTTCGGCATGCTATGGCGGGGCTTTTCCCGCCGGGCTACCTTCTCCTTCGAAAGAGGTGGCATCATCAGCTGGCTATTTCGATTGGGCATCGCAAGCCTGGCGCTCAAGGTAATGGTGCAGGCTGCAGTGGCTATCCCTTTTGTTGCTAAGGTGTCTTACGTGATCAGAAATTTCGTGATCGGTTTTATCCACTTGACGATGCTGGGGGCTTTTAGCTTGACGCTGATCGCTTTGCTGCTTCATCAAGGATGGTTGCCCAGCACAAAGATGGCGGCGAAAGGCTACTGGCTATTGATACTCGGGTTTGCCCTGACTGAAGCTATCCTTTTCTCACAAGGCGTGCTGCTCTGGGCGAGCAAAGGATTTATCCCCCATTACCACGAAATCATATTTGGGGTGACTTTGCTGCTCCCCCTAGCATTATTAATAATCAATTTTTCATTTCCCCAGATGGGGAAGACAACAACAAACAAAGTGAAATTATGAAAAGAGTAAGCTTGTTTTTTGCTATTGCCACGCTTGCTGGCATCATGGCAGCCTGCGGCGACGACACCAGCAGCAGTAATACACAAAGCAACACTACCCCGCCGACTGAGGAGGAGAAAAAAGCAGATCCCAAGGGGATCGGTGAAGTCAGAAACGTGACCCTCACCGACCCCATGGAGGAGAGCATGGTTGTGACTGGCAAATCCATCTACGAGATGAAGTGCTCTGCCTGCCATAAGCTGACTGGTCAGCGGGTGGTGGGTCCGGGCTGGGCAGGTGTGACCAACAACCGCCGACCAGAATGGATCATGAACATGATCACCAATGTGGATGTCATGTTGGAAGAAGACCCAGAGGCCCAAAAACTCTTGGAAGAATGTCTCACCAGAATGCCCAATCAAGGGGTATCGATAGGCGATGCAAGGGCACTGCTTGAGTTCATGCGAAAGAATGACGTAGAGCAGGTTGGCACCAAAGACGAGGCCGTCAAAGGATAGCCTCATTCATCAATCAAAAGGTAAACAAAGAAAACCCAATAAAATGAGAATTTTCAAATTGACCTCACTTACTGTTTTTGTCGCGGCAGTCACTTTATTCTATGGTTGCGGACAAAAGGGCGTCGGCAATGTTGTAGAAGGCGATGCTGCCGAACAAGCGTATGTTGCCCCTGGTGAATACGACGAGTTTTACGCCTTCATGTCGGGCGGCTACAGCGGTCAGATTACCGCTTATGGTCTGCCGTCTGGGCGTTTGCTCAAGGAGGTGCCCGTTTTTTCTATGTACCCGGAGAACGGGTACGGCTACAGCGAAGAAACGAAGGCCTTTTTCAACACCTCCTACGGAAAAGTGCCCTGGGATGATTCCCACCACATTGAGCTCTCGCAGACCAAGGGTGAATTTGACGGCCGCTGGCTATTTGTCAATGGCAACAATACGCCTCGTATCGCCAGAGTAGATCTCACGACTTTTGAAACGGTTGAAATTCTGGAAATCCCCGACGTGGCCGGCTTGCACTGTGCGCCCTTCGTGACGGAAAACACCGAATACCTGGTGTCGGGAACGCGCTTCAGCGTCCCCATCCCCCAAAAGGATGTGTCCATTTCTGCGTACAAAGAGAACTTTTCCGGCCTTATTAACTACGTGGGCGTGGACCAGGAGTCTGGTGAAATGGATTTAGCGTTCCAGATTGCGATGCCGGGCTTCAACTACGACCTGGCCCGCAACGGCAAGGGGAAGTCGCACGGCTGGAGCTTCCTGACGACCTACAATTCGGAGCAGGCCTACACGCTTTTGGAAGTGAATGCTTCCCAAAAAGACAAGGATTTGTTAGCGATAGTGAATTGGAAAAAAGCCGAAGAATACCTGAAAGCAGGCAAAGGCAAGGAACGATCTACTTCTTACTACCACAACCTGATGGACGAAAGCACGGGCATCGCGGAGTCTAAAGAATTGACCACCACCACCATCCTGGACCCCAAGGACTGCCCGGGTATGGTGTATTTCATTCCGGTGCCCAAGTCGCCGCACGGTTGCGATGTGGACCC
>CAZLKP010000371.1:389-4733 GCA_964560095.1 uncultured Bacteroidia bacterium | reverse complement strand
CCGAAAGCTTGTCAGCAACGAATGTGCGGTGTTGTTTCCACCAGGATTGCCATTTTTTTTCGATCTGTTGAAAATCGTAGGTACCCATGAGGTTGATCAATTCGGGCCGAAAACAAAAGCAGCCCTTCAGGTTGAATGAGTTGAGAGGGCAAATTTAGCAGGAATCCGATCGCCTACCAACGGAATCGGAGATCTGTGAGCAAGGGTGGAACAGAATAATATTCTCTGATTTCCTAAAGATTCCGTAACTTATGGATGAAACTAAAGCTATTCCATGTCCTTGCGCAAACTTCCCTGGCTTCGGCTTGCACACAGAGGGTTACCTTTCCTCCTGATTGGCCTTGTGATCTCCCCTGTTGCTTTCGGCCGATCACAGCTGCGGTCAGTTGCTGTTGATTTTACCAAAAATCAGGTGGCTGAACAGGAAACCAATGTATTGCGCACCTCAGAAGGGATTGGAGTTTTTCGCCAGGGAGATCCAGCATTTTTCCTTTCTCCATCCCAGAACATCCCGATTTCAGATCCCAACCCGTTTTTGTCGATTGCGCCTTCGGCAGAGATTCAGCATTTTTCCCCCAGTCAACTGCAAATTCAGGTTCGATTTTCGCAGGACGGCAGCAACTGGGGCCCCTGGATGGAAGTCACCCGGTTTGAAGACGGCCCACAAATTCCCCAGCTCTTTATCGGCAACCTGATGTATCAGGATTCGACCATGGAGTATTTTCAGTACATGGTGTTGTTTTCTTCCCAGACCCAGTCTCTCACCACGCCCAGACTGACAAATCTCACCTTCGATTTTTTCTCCCCCGGCGAGGTGACAGCCCTGACACCAGGTATGCTGTATCAGAGGCCAGAGCCCATGAATGAACTTACAGGGTGTGATTGTCCACAGCCTGGATTCGCCACCCGTACAGACTGGAACTGCCCAGACGGGCAAAACCCCTCCTGCACCTCACCGGAATTTACGACTACCACCCACATGGTGATTCATCACTCAGCAGGTCCCAACAGCAGTACCAACTGGGCTGCCACGGTCCTGTCTATTTGGAACTTCCATGTCAACACCAACGGATGGTGCGATATCGGATATAATTGGGTCATTGACCCCAATGGCGTGATTTACGAAGGCCGTGGAGGTGGAAACAATGTCAAAGGCGCCCACTTCTGTGCTGCCAACTCCGGGACGGTTGGCATCTGCTTGCTGGGCAACTACGAGAGCACAGCCCCCACGCCCGAAGCGCTGGAAAGCCTGAGAAAGCTGCTTGCCTGGAAAGCTTGCGACTCTCAGCTAAATCCACTCGGGACCTCCTTTCACCCTTCTACTGGCAAAAACCTCTCCGTTATTTCCGGTCATCGTGATGGCTGTGCCACCCAATGCCCGGGCGATGCCTTCATGCCACTGATGTCCAACCTTCGCACAGAAGTGGATACAGCTCTGGCTGCCTGCCAAGGCCTCAGCTCCATTGACCCCCAAGCCGTCCTGGCCAGTTTCAGGATGTATCCCAATCCTGTCTCCAACAACCTGTTTGTGAGCTGGGATCAGACGACTGTGGAAGATCGGGGCGGCTGGTCCCTGATCAATGCACAGGGCCAGCAGGTAGCCGGCGAATCCCGGCGCTTTACACCCGGAAGTGCCTCTGTGACCATTGGTACGAGGCATCTGACGCCAGGCATGTATCTGATTCAGATTCGTTCAGGAAAGGTGATGCTCAGAAAACCTGTGCTGGTTAGTCATTAGGCTTTCCCTCATCCTGGCTGGGGTCCCCGTTTTTTTTCTCTCCCGTTCCTTCAGAGGGCTGTTCTTTATCGCCTTCCTCAGAAAATTCTACCTCCACATCTTTGGCAGTCCCTTTGGCCTGATATTTCCACTCTTCGGCTTTCTTTTTGCCTTCTTCAAATCGCTGCCTGAAATAATCTTTGTAGTCTTCCGGATTGAGATTCATCAAGGACCCGCCTTCGCTCACATGCCTGAGGTACACATTGCCCAGCGCAAATGTCGTGGCACCCGAAAGGCCCAGCAAAGAAATTCCGCCAAGCAATGTGCCGATGCCGGGAATGCTTTTGAATAGTGAGGCACCCAGGCGGGCGAAAATGTTGCCGGTGAGGGCGCCGACGAGGGTCTTGCCGGAAGATTCGGCATAATCTGCACCATATAAATTGGACAGTTGCCTGACCATGTCGAGCTGAATGGCAGTGACAGCGGCAAGATCCAGCACAGGAATGGGAATCAGACTTCCGCCCATAGAGTAGATCGTGTGCTTTTCAATGATATCCTTCGCTGCTTTCAGTTGCTCCTGGTTGACGTCTTGCTCTTTCATATAATTGATGTCTTGATGTGATCTGAAATAAGGACTGTGATGGCCTTCTTCTGGTTGGAATCCTACGAAGGCATCGGATAAATTGTTGGAATTGGAAAGGAATTGCCATCTTGCGTCCAGAATCAGATGCCTGACCTCATACCGATCGAACCCACCCTATGCGTCGAAATATTCCTCTCTTTTGGATGGTCATATTGTCTGTCGCCCTGAGCGGATGCCAGACCAAATCCCGCACAGCTGTTAAGCAGCAGCAATCCCCGACTCTTCCGGTCGGCACGTCCGTCTGGGTGGCCTTTTACAACGTCGAAAACTTGTTTGACACAGACGACGACCCGGGGAAAGATGATTCGGAATTTTTGCCTTCGGGCGAATTGGGCTGGAAGCCGGAGGTGTATGTTCAGAAGCTCGACAATCTGACCGAGGCCGTAAATGCCATGAACAATGGGCGCGGACCGGATATCCTGGGACTTGCGGAGGTGGAAAATGCACAAACCCTGCGCGATTGGACCACCATGACTGGCCTGAAACAACGGGGATATGAATTCATCCTGGAGGAAGGCCCGGACCCTAGAGGGATTGATTGCGCCTTCATGTTTGACCCTGCCATCTTTGTGTATAAGAGCCATACGACCGAAGAGGTTGAATTTCCAGCAGAATCCGACTACGTATCCCGTCTGGTGCTTCGCGTGGATGGTGAAATCAGCGGGGCGCCAATATCTGTGATCGTGGTTCACTGGCCCAGTCGCTATGGCGGCCAGGTCGAATCTGAACCGAGGAGGCTAGCAGCGGCCAGAGCCACGAGAAAGCTAATTGAGGATCGTTGGGAACATACGCCCGAGTCTGACGTCATTGTGATGGGCGACTTCAACGACGACCCATCGAACCGAAGCCTGTCAGAAGTGTTGGCCGCCAGTCTGGAGCCGGTTTCCCTCGGGAATTTTGGCTTCTACAATCCTTTGGGAAATCTGCACGAGCCGGATTCGGTCGGCACGCTTACCTACCGGGGCAAATGGAACCTGTTTGACCAGGTTCTTGTATCGGCCCATCTGCTGGATGAAGAAGGCACACTGGAGTACGTGGACGGCAGTGCTGGCATCCACAATCCGGAGTTCATGCAGGTTGGGGGAGATGGATACGCGAAGGACATGCCCCGCAGGGCGATTTATCGGGGTGAATTTCAAGAGCGGGGGTTCTCCGACCATTTCCCGGTGTATATCCGGCTCAAGGTGCGGTAAAACCATTACAGCGTTTTGTGAGTTAATGGTATTATTTTTCAGGAATTCTTGACGACCTATGCTGTTTGTGATTTCTCCGGCGAAAAAGCTGGATCAGAGCGAAGAAACCCGGTTTACCCAAAACTACACACAGCCCCGCATGCTGGATCAGGCTGAAGTGCTGGCTGGGTCCCTGGCCGGGATGAGCAAAAAAAAGCTAGGCGATCTGATGGAAATCAGTGAACAACTAGCGGAGCTGAACTACGAGCGCTACCAGACCTTTGCTCCGCCATTCTCGCCACAGAATGCCAAGCAGGCGCTGTTGTGTTTCAACGGTGATGTATATCAAAGCATCGAAGTGGACAGCTACGGCGAGGATGAATTTGCCTACGCCCAGAACCACCTGCGCATTTTATCCGGTCTCTATGGCCTGCTCAAGCCGCTGGATCTGATCCAACCCTACCGGCTGGAAATGGGCACCAAAATGAAAACGCGCAGAGGCAAAGACTTATACGAATTCTGGGGAAACCGAATCCAGAAGGCCCTGATCGAAGACCTCCAGCAGACGGATGATCAGATCCTGATCAATCTGGCCTCCAATGAATACTTCAAGTCCGTGAAGCCCAAAGCCTTTCCCTGCACCATCATCACGCCGCAGTTCAAAGATGAGCGAAATGGTCAGTTCAAGACCATTTTCCTCTATGCCAAGCAGGCCCGCGGAGCCATGGTAGATTTTGCCATCAAAGAAAAGGTGAGCCGTGCCGAACAGCTCAAAGACTTATTCCACCATAGCGAGGTGAAGTTCAACTTGA
>CAZLKP010000371.1:0-379 GCA_964560095.1 uncultured Bacteroidia bacterium | reverse complement strand
CAGGGGCATGGACTATCGGTTTTATTCAGAGCTGTCCACCGACAGTGAATGGGTTTTTGTGCGATAGAGAATGCTGAATGGATCCGAATTACAGGGGAGCCTCACGAGACCCTACTCCCCTGCCCGACTGTAGGCACTTGTTTGGAAAACCTTCTTCACTCGTCAACGTCGGGTTTTTGGTCAGCCAAGAATTTGAGAGTGATATTGCTGGCAGATGCGCCAAGTGCGTAAGATCAGAACTGATTCTTCCACATCATGCTCTCCACGGGGCGGAGAGTCCGATTGGTGTATTTGGCTGAATCTTTTTTATTATAGGGATTGATTACTTCGCCAGTCACTTCGAAGTAGATCAGCTGTCCGACCGGCATACCGGTATATA
>CAZLKP010000370.1:0-4761 GCA_964560095.1 uncultured Bacteroidia bacterium | reverse complement strand
TCGCTTGCTGCTTTTGGTTCCTTCGACTGAAGATTCCGAAAGTCTAAATCACTTCGATATCATAATTTTACAAGTCAAAGAACCATACACAAAAGTTTCATCATGCAATTGATATTACCACAATAATTTCCGAACTTGAAAATATTAGAACTTTTTTAGCATTCATATCAAGTTGCGAATGATCCTGCTTTAATCTGCAAAACCATTAGTTAAACGCAGTTTCATTTTTTTCCTTTTACCCCTAAGCCAAAAACCATGAAGAGTTGGACTCTGTTCCTGATCACCTGTTTCCTGAGCTCTACCCCGTCTTTTGGCGCTCTGCCAGTGATTATCAACTCGGGGACTCCCGGAGCCACCGCCACTTGCGGTCCGGGAGGACAAGTATCCAATAATCTGGTGAATCCGATAGGAAATACCATTTACGATTCCTATTACACCTCAGAATGCTATTATTCCACTCAGTCTGATCACGTGATTCTCGAGCCGGAGATTCAGGCTGGTACGAGTTACACCCTGTACCTGCATTTTGCTGAGACCTATTTTGGATCCGGAAATCCTGGTTCTGGCGGTGATGGTAGCCGGATCTTTCATGTAGATGTGGAAGGAACCCGGATCCTGGAAAATATGGACATTCATTTTGCCATTGGCCCTTCGAATGCGATTGTCTTTCGGTATGATTTCACAGCCACCACCAATGGAAGTGTGACGATTTCCTTTATTCCTGTGAACCAGAATGCCAAAGTCTCAGCCATCGAAATCCGTCCCTTCAACGAGGACTCAGACCTCCCTCCTACAACTTCTATTATTGACCTCACGTCATCGGCTTTCCCGGTGGAATGGTTGGATCAGCAGATTGAGGCTGATGGTGATCGCTTTACTCTCAGTTGGCGTACTGCCTGGGAAAGCAACAACAAAGGCTTTGATATCCAGGTCAAACCAGCGGGAGAAGCTGAGGCCATGACCAGTATTGGCTTTGTAGAAGGTGCAGGCGACAGCCAAGAGCCCCGTCAGTATATATTTACTTCTGACCCACTTGATCCCGGACCATATCTGGTCCGAATCGTTCAGCGGGACTTTGACGGCAGGTATTCTTTCAGCCCTCTCCTGCAGGTCATGATTGGGAGCAGTGACCTCGCCAGCCGGATCCGGATGCATCCCAACCCAACCGACGGCAAAATCACGGTCACCGTGTTTGCCAATGATAGACAAGAAGTGGGGCTCACGATTTATTCGATCGACGGCCGAAGGCTTTTCCATATTCCTGCTGACAGTTTTGAGCAGGGAGTCCTGCAGGCAACTGTTTCGCTGGGAACTTATCCCCCAGGGGTGTATGTCATCGAGGCTCATTCAAATGAGGAGCGTGTGAGCCGGAAAGTCCTGCTATACTAACCATGGGCTGACATTTTTTCCGACATACCGGCTCCAAATCTTTCATTACTGTCTGGTCTCCTCATCCACCAGCTTAGCGTGCTGAAGTGACCATTTGCGCAGGAAGAAGCATTTCATAATTAAATTTATTCGACATTTGGAATATCAAATAACCAAAACACCTGTTGGTTTCCCCAAAATCTGACAGGGTTATATTCCAAATGATTATGAGAGTATTTCACGCAATTTTTACCCTCGCATTACTCTCTCTAGCTTCTCCTCTTTTTGCTTCACTACCCGTTGTCGTCAACAATGGTCCGGCATCCTGCACAGGAGGCCTTACCTATGTGCATGGTGGCTCTGTAGCCAACACTGATTTTGACACTGTGTATGACTCTGAGTGCTATTTTGAAAGCACAACAACTGTAGCCGTAAACGATCCCGACATCATCTCGGGGAATTCCTACACCGTTTATCTTCACTTTGCCGAAATCTGGTTTGGCGATGGCAATGCTGCTTTTGGTGAAGGTGATGGTGCCAGAATTTTCCACGTTAACATTGAAGGCAACCGAGTCCTGGAAAATTTTGACATCCATGCAACGGTGGGACCCCGCAATGCCATTGCCTTCAAGTATGATGTCATGGCTTCCGAAAATGGGGGCATCAACATCACCTTTACGAATGTGGTACAGCATGCCAAGATTTCTGCCATTGAAATCCACCCATTGGGCGGCAGCTCTACCATGGAAACATACACCGGTGTGTATGACCTCAATGCCTCGCCTTTTCCCGTAGAGTGGGCTCACGTGAATGCCGATGCAGAAGGTAACGAAGCTGTAATCACATGGCAGACTGCCTGGGAAAGCAACAACCGCGGATTTGAGGTGCAGATCAATGGATCAGGCAACAGCTATGAGACCATCGGATTTGTGGAGGGAATTGGAACCACAAATGAAGTGAGCGACTACTCCTTCACCACTGGTGAACTCATGCCCGGCTCCTACCAAATCCGGCTCAAGCAGATCGACTTTGACGGCAGAATCTCTGTCAGTCCTACCATGGAACTCGCCATCGGCTTTTCTGGCGCTCTTTCCTTCCTCCCCCTGCGTCCCAACCCTGCCAATTTCCAGACCGAATGGAGTGTCGAAACATCAGGTCGTGACCACCTAACAGTCACCCTGCTTTCTCCACTTGGTCAAACATTGGATGTGCTATATGAAGGACAGACCACCGAAGCAGGTATCATGAGACAAACTTTCGATGTGTCAAGCCTAACCCCTGGCGTGTATTTCCTCCACCTGAGTGCGAATGGCCACAACGACGTACAGCGTCTGGTTGTGAGCCGCTAGGGCGAAATACCTCAACACGAAACATTGGGATGGACCGAATGCCGGCTCCATCCCTTTGTTTTTCTGAGAAAAGAAGCGTCCCACAGGCTTGTCCTGACTGGCTTTTTTGGTTAACATAGCCTTATGAGTGCAGGGCTAAAAGATCAACAAGCTGATAAAAGGCTCGAAAAGCTTCGGCAAATCCTACTGGCACAGGACCGGGAGAGCCAGGCAAGCGTGATGGAGCGGTTGTCGGAGCTGGAGTCTGCCCTGGTGGACGACGAAGCGTTCGAAGCGAGGCTGAGCCCTCATTTAAAGGAGCAGGTAGCCTACCTCCAGGAACATTTTCCCCAGTTGTTTGGGAAGTTCATGGGGCCGGCCATCCGGAAACAAATCGAGGAAGAACGCGAAGTGATCATCGACGCCTTGTATCCCATTATCGGTCGCCTCATTGCCCGGTATCTCAAAGAAGAAATCCAACGCATCTCCGACAGGATCGATGACAGTCTCAAAGATCCCTTTTCCCTGGAAAACCTGAAGCTCCGCATACAGGCACTCTTTTCACATGTCAGTTATCAGGAGCTGCTGTTTCAGCAAATGGCCCGCCAAAATCGACTGGAGGAAGTATTCATCATCCAGAAAGATTCAGGACTGGCCTTGGGCCATTATTCGCTCAATGAGGTCACGCGATCTCAGATGGTTGCCGGCATGCTCACCGGTATCAAAAACTTTCTGGAAGATGCCTTTCAAAAAGGGGGGCAAGAACTCGACACCCTGGAATACGAAGACTACCAAATCAAAATCTTTTCCTACAACCGGTTTTATTTTGCTGCAGTCATCAAAGGCATGCCAGACAGCCGCTACGAGCAATTTCTGAGAAAGTATGTGGATGCCTTTTGCGAGAAGACCACCATTCCATCCGCCACAGATGTGACCAATAGCCTTCAGGAGCGTCTATCTGAGGAGCTTAAGCAACACTTCGATGCCTTCAACCAATCAGGTGATCAGTAAAAAAATTGCGCTACTCGGAAGCCACGCAGTAGGGAAAACATCCCTGATCAGTCGTTTTGTGACACGGGAGTTTCCCAAAGAATACCTCACAACGATTGGGCTTAGAGTCGATCAAAAAACCGTTGCCATCGGTGAGGATGAGGTAGAACTGATTATTTGGGATATCGCCGGGCAGGATGATCCCGTACGAATTCCACAATATTATCTCAACGGGGCACATGGCTATCTCTTTGTCATTGACCTCTCCCGTGAATCCACATGGGCTGTCATGGAAAGTCAGCTCCAGGTCCTCGAAGCCATGATGCCAAAGGCAAAACGCCTCATCGCTGCCAACAAAATGGACTTGGTTTCCGAACAATCACTGGCTGCGCTCGACATTCCCGTGAAGCCTGATTTTTTCACCAGTGCCCTCACAGGCGAGCGTGTGGATGACATGTTCCAGGAGATGGCTCAAATTCTGATTAACGATGACTTTGACTGAACTCAAAACCCACATGCTGGATGACAGCGCCCAGGTCATCGTGTTTCGCAAGAGCGATGGTAGGGTGATCAACAGCTGTAACCGTCTCTCCAATGTGGAGGCATGGAAAGGGCGCTCCCTGTATGACTTTGTGCCCCTCATCAAAAGTATGGAAATGGTTTGGAACCATATGGAAGATGAAACGGTTGACCTCCCCTGTGTGGACTTCATTCTGGAACAGCGGCAAGGATACTATGATTTCCTGTTTCGGCTACATCCGGAACATCCAGAGCTGATTGTATGGCTGATCAAAGACCAAACCCGCATTTACCGCTATTATCAGGGCATTCAGCAACAACGAAACGAAATGCTGCTCAATCAACGGGACAAATTGGCCTGAGACACTCTTTCCAGCCCGCCCATTCCCGGTTTTCTCCGTATCTTGAAGCATGAATATCCGATTCCTCCTGATGTTTGTACTGGTATGCGTCGCGCTGCCCCCTCACGGCCACACCCAGGAAAGCGACTGTAGGCTCAATTTTGAAACCCTCAAACCCATAATTACCCGCTTCAACCCCTATTTTTCCAATCACC
>CAZLKP010000369.1:0-4761 GCA_964560095.1 uncultured Bacteroidia bacterium | reverse complement strand
AAACTTATTTTGGCGAAGTCAAAGACTGCGAAGAATGTCGGGTGTCCAGGATGAGGCCCTGAGCAGAGGGCGAATTGGCCCTTTTTCCCTTAGAACCGGAGAATGATTCGACTTTGGCAACAGCTTTGTCTTTGATCTCTCAGTCCATATCTTTAAGGCTGCCAATGTCAGAGCCTTCCTGTATGCGTCATGAACTGATCCAAATTTTTCAGCAAGCCATCTCCTTTCAGCAGGTAGGTGTGAAAGCTGTTCTGGCAACTGTTGTAGCCCTGGATGGTTCTTCCTACCGTGGTCCGGGCGTGAGAATGTTGTTGGGGGAACATGGCCAGATGGTAGGAGCTGTAAGCGGAGGCTGCGTGGAAAAAGAAGTGATGCGAAGAGCCCGTGCCGTCTTTCAGTCCGGCATCCCGGAAATGATGGCCTATGATGGACGTTATCGGCTGGGCTGTGAGGGCTTGCTGTATATCTTGCTGGAGCCGCTTTCCCTGCCAGATACGTTCATCGAGGACTTTTCCAGGCATGAATGTTCGCGAACAAACTGGCAAATCCAGACGCTGTATTGGGCCGAAGATGGCATCACCGGAAAGATGGGTTCACGGATAGGCTGGGGGAGTGGAGAATATGTGTCTCTTTCGGCAGGGTTGGAATGGGATGATCCCTGGGAATGGGATCTGTTCTCCCAGACACTCCCTCCCCGATTTCAGCTGTGTATCATCGGTGCCGAGGACGATGCCGTGCCGATGGCCGCTATGGCAGCCCGACTGGGCTAGGAGGTTGAGATCGTTTCTCACTTGAGTAACCCTGCAGACCCTACAGACTTTCCGGGAGGGGCACGGGTGTTGGCAGAAAGTCCGGAAACCATGGCATTTAATCATTTGGATGGGCATTCGGCGGTGTTGCTGCTGACGCATAATTATGCCCTGGACCATCGCTATCTCCTTCGGCTGGTAGATGTACCTGTGGCTTACATCGGTGTGTTGGGCTCCTACAAGCGGAGCCTTCGCATTCAAAACGAACTCCTTGATGTGAATCCAGACATACCGATGGCGTTCTGGGATCGCTTTCACAGCCCGGCCGGGCTCAATATTGGCTCCGAAACCCCCGAAGAAATTGGCCTCTCGATTCTGGCCGAAATCATGGCTGTGACAAGAGGGAAGTCACCTGGTTCGCTGAAAGAGAAGAAAGGCACCATTCATCAGAGCTGAATGTTTTTGCGATCTTTGCGTCTTCTTTCTGACTTTGCGATACGTCAAAGACAACCCCATGATCACCATCACTGAAGCCCTCTCCATTCTCGACAAGCACATTCAGCCTCTTCCTGTTTCTCGCATTCCACTTCTGGATGCCGGGCAGCTCATTCTTGCCGAAGAACTCCTTGCGCCCATGTCGATGCCACCATTCCGGCAATCCTCCATGGATGGCTATGCGGTTTGCAGTCATCCTGAGGTGGAGTATGAAGTTGTCGCAGAAGTGAAGGCTGGTGCCAGCTCGGACATCTCTCTTCTGCCCGGGCAGGCCGTGCGAATTTTTACCGGAGCCCGCGTTCCGGATGATGCCAACACCGTGGTCATTCAGGAGCATGTTAAACAAAGGGGAGACAAGATCATCGTAGAGCAAATGCCCGCCAGAAACACCAATATTCGGCCGCTCGGCGAGCAGGTGACCCAGGGAGCATCGGTCCTCCAACCCCGTACAAGGCTGAATGCAGCTGCCATTGGTTTTTTGGGAGGCATGGGATTCACCACAGTTCCGGTCTTTCCTCGGCCCAAGGTGAGTGTCCTGATCACAGGCGATGAACTCAAGTCTCCCGGAGAATCCCTGAAGGAAGGGGAAATCTATGAGAGCAATTCGCTCATGCTGGCAGAAGCCCTAAAAACTGCAGGTGTCAGGGAGATCCGGGTAAGTCGGGTGCGGGATGCTCTGGCAGACACTGTATCTGCCATTCGGGAAGCGCTTGACTGGTGTGATCTGATGATGATCTCCGGTGGCATCTCAGTCGGAGACTATGATTTTGTCGAGGAAGCGCTGCAGGCAAATGAGGTGGAACCGCTGTTTTACCAGGTTCGTCAAAAGCCCGGTAAACCCCTGTGGTTTGGTCAAAAAGACCAACGATATGTATTCGCCCTCCCTGGCAATCCCGCTTCTGGTCTCACGAGTTTTTTCCTGTATGTGCGGCCCATGCTGCTGGGCATGATGGGCCATGAAGCCGTTCACTTACCCAGGCAACAAGCGATTCTCACTCAACCCATTCGCAACAAGACCAGCCGGGCGCTCTTTATGAAAGCTCGGATTAGTCATGGGATGGCAACCCCTCTGACAGGACAGGCCTCCTCCATGCTCAATACCTATGCGATTAGCAACGGGTTGATTATGGTATCAGAGAATATCCAGGACATGTCCGTTGGAGACAAAATCTACTATGTAGCGTTGCCGGATTGAGTCCCGTATGGTGGAATCAGCCTTCTCACAAAGAATAATAAGGAAGAACACAACGGCTTAGTTTCCAACAACCAAAAGGGCTTTTTTACCACCGACCACCGACCACCGACCACCGACTATGCTTCCCGAATCTGAATATATCTATCTGTTTCTTCCCATTTTGGCAGTCGTGGCATTTTTGTATGCCAGTGTTGGCCACGGAGGCGCCAGCGGGTATCTCGCGCTCATGGCGATGTTTTCTTTCCCCATATTGGTGATGAAGCCCAACGCCCTGCTGCTGAATGTCTTTGTTTCTGGGGTGTCATTTTGGTTTTTCCGAAAGCATGATCATTTCAGGTGGAAGCTGTTCTATCCATTTGTGATCACCTCGATCCCGGCTGCTTTTCTGGGCGGTTATCTCACCATCAATCCAACGCTGTATAAGCAGATCCTGGGGGTATTTTTGATTGTAGCCATTCTTCGGATGGTAAACGCATTTGGAACATGGAAACCTCAGCCCAAAGAGTCCAGTCTCGTCTGGTCGCTATTGATCGGCGTGGGAATTGGCCTGTTTTCTGGGATGATCGGAATTGGTGGAGGAATCATTCTGAGTCCTGTTATCGTATTTCTAGGATGGGGCAACTTCAAAGAAGCGGCAGCTGTCTCGGCTTTGTTTATCTTTGTGAATTCGGTGGCCGGGATTAGCGGTTTCGTACTTGGAGGTGGGATCATCCCCACTGAGACAGTGGGATTGATTCCCGTAGCGATGTTAGGGGGTACCCTGGGTGCGATGTACGGCAGCAATCGATTCAGTGGGAATGTATTGCGCTATATGCTGGCCGCTGTGTTATTGATAGCAAGTGTGAAGCTGTTTTTGGTATGATGATCAAATACTTTGGTGAAGTAGCTGAAAAAGCACAGAAAACTTCCGAAAAACTGGATGGCGAAGTCCGTTATCCGGAACAATTAAAAGCTTGGCTTGTCGAGAATTACCAGCTCGACATGACCGGGTTGAAGCTGGCGGTCAACCACAATTTGGTAGATTGGACCAGCGACCTGGAGATTACTAAAAACGACGAAATCGCCATATTATCTTCTTTTGCAGGAGGATGAACCATGAAGAGCAGGAACGATACCAGCGCCAGATCCAACTCATCGGCGAAGCCGGACAGGAGAAGTTGTCCGCAGCAAAGGTGCTGATTGTGGGGATGGGAGGACTAGGAAATGCCGTTCTGCCCATTCTGGTCGGGGCCGGTGTGGGAGACATCAGCATTATGGATGGAGATCGGGTTTCACTCAGCAATCTCCACCGGCAGCCATTGTTTTCTCAGTCGGATGTTGATGAATGGAAAGTCGAAGTGGCGGCCCGGGTGATGCATCTTCTGAATCCCGCCGTCAGGGTTTCTCCCATTTCTCAGCACCTCTCCGGCCACAACGCCCTGAAACTGTTTTCAGATTTCGACCTCATCGTCGATGCCACCGACCGGGTTCCGATTCGCTATCTGATCGATCATGCTGCTGTCTTGACAGGAAAACCATTTGTTCATGCTGCCATCTACCAGTTTCAGGCCCAGGTGTCGGTGTTCAACTACCAGGGTGGCCCTACCTATCGCTGCCTCTACCCGGAACCACCCCAGGTGGTGAAAGCCTGTGATGAAGTGGGGGTAATGGGATCAACGGTAGCTCTGGCCGGAAGCCTACAGGCGCAGGAAGTTTTCAAGATGATCCTGGGAATCGGAGAGGTGGCTTCGGGGAAGCTTCTGATGATCGATGGCTTAGCGAATCAGATCCAGACATTCACCTTTCAGAAAAATCAAGCCATCAGCACCAGCCCTGAAGATTTTTATAAACTCTTTCAGCAACCCGAGGCTCCACGAATATCTCTGGAAGATGCCATCGCCCAACGATGTCTGTTGCTGGATGTGCGTCAACCAGAAGAATCTCCGCAGATGGAGCAGGAGGTAGTCCTGCAGATCCCAATGAGCCAATTGGAGGACCGCTGGCAGGAGATTGATTCTGGAAAGCCTGTGGCTATATTTTGTCAGAGTGGCGCGCGGGCAGCAAAAGCCTGGCAGCAATTGACCAGGCATGGCCTGTCCTCCCTGTTTTGCCTCAACGAGCAGGCAGATTCCGTCTCTCAATATTTTTCATATGAAGAAACGAAAAACCGTATTCATTGATGGCGAGATTTCACCGGCCTTCATCGCCGAAGCTATCCGCAAGCATCAACCCAAAACCGACATCGGCGGGCACAACATCTTTCTGGGCCAGGTTCGCGCCGACCAGATTGATGGCAAAATAGTGACCGGGATCGACTTTTCCTGTTATCGGGAAATGGCAGAG
>CAZLKP010000368.1:0-4762 GCA_964560095.1 uncultured Bacteroidia bacterium | reverse complement strand
AGGAAAGGGGGGATCAAAGGATCCAATATTCGTGCGAGAAAGGGACTTGTTTGATGGCTAATACATGCACAGCCGCTGAAACAAATAACCGGTATTTCATGGTCTCTTCCTTCGGCAGCATACTTATCTGGAACATTCATTACCTGTTCAGTGAATAATCCGTCCCCATCGGCACAGCGGTATAATGGGCATGAGGCAGAAATCTGACCATCTCCGAAACATCGCATCGGCAGTTACCTGAATTGGCCCCATGGGTCTGGCCGAATTCCTTAACTTGCCTTCATGAAACGCGTGCTGGTTCTGACATCGCGGTTTCCCTATCCCCTGGAGCGAGGAGATAAGCTTCGGGTTTATCACCATATCCGTTTGTTGGCAGAGAAGGCAGATATTTTCCTGTTTTCCTTGTCTGATCGGGAAGTGGAGCCCGAAGACATCGCCCAGCTGGAATCGTTTTGCAGCCAGGTGGTTGTTCGCAGGATCAGGCCCTTGGACACAGCCGTAGCTTTGCTGAAGGGCCTGTTGTCCCGGTTGCCTCTTCAGGTCTATTATTTCTGGCGAAAAGCATACCACAAAGAGCTGCAAAGAATGATCCGGGAGATAGCTCCGGACGTTGTCTATTGCCAACTGTTACGAATGGCGCCCTACGCGCAGGAATGCCCGATTCCGGCAGTGATGGATTATATGGATGCGTTTTCCCTTGGGATGAAGCGCCGAGTCGCACAATCAGTCTGGTGGAAACGACCCCTTCTGCAGATGGAGTACCGACGTTTGCTGAAATACGAGGCCGATATGTACAATCATTTCACCCGGCACGCGATCATTTCAGAGCAGGATCGGAATCAGCTGGATCTTCCGTCGTCAGCGAGATCTTCGATTCAGGTCATTCCCAATGGGGTGGACACCACCTTTTTTCAGCCCCAGCTGGGCGTTCTGGCCGATGTTGAGCTGCTTTTTGTCGGCAATATGGGCTATTTCCCAAATGTCAAAGCCGCTCAGATGTTGGCCCGGGAGATCCTTCCGGAAGTCAGGCGCTGGCAGTCAGCAACGCTGATGCTGGCTGGTGCCAGACCATCGGCAGAGGTGCAAAAATTGGGACTTGAGCCGGGCGTGATTTTCACCGGCTGGGTGGATGACATACGGACCTGTTATGCGAGAGGAAACATGTTTGTGGCACCGTTGTTTGCTGGCAGCGGGCAGCAGAACAAAATCCTGGAAGCCATGGCCATGGGACTTCCTTGCATTGTGACCCCCATTGTGAATGAGGCCATCGGAGCAACGCCCGGAGAGCAGGTGGTCATTGCCAACAGTCCTGAAGAATTTGTGGACCAGGTGCTGGACTTGCTCCAGCACCCCGAAAAGCGCCAGAGAATCGGGCATCAAGCCCGTGAATTTGTGCTGCATGCTCATACTTGGGAAGCAACAACCGAGCAGGTGTATGCCTGGCTGTCGGAGGCGGCCAAGGAGGTCAGGAAGCCTGCAAAAGGTGCCTGAGCAATAAAGGGTCCCATCTTTGGCCTCAGATATTGTGGCATAATTTGCCATCTTTGATGTGCGTTTCCGGTTTCGACCCCCATGGTGCACATTGAGCTTACCCCTTGAAGTGATGAATAAGATGATTGGATCGAACTGGATAAAATGGGTCATTTATACCCTGGCTGCCCTGATCATTCTGGGTACCCTTTGGTATTCGGATTATCTGGCTCAGGAGCTGGCCGAAAAAGAAAAAGCCCGGATTGAGCTGTATCGTGATGGCCTGGCATTTTCCGTCAATCCGGAAGTCGATAATGTCTGCCTGAGCTTTGTGCTCTCCAAACTTGTGCAGGATAGCGTCAATGAAATTCCGCAGATCCTAGTGGATGCCGAAGACAATGTACTATCGGTCAACCATCTGGGCCTGCCTGAGGGAATCTCTCCGGATGATTCGGTTAGTATGGTGAAATCCCAACTGACCAACTTCAAGGAGGGTTATCAACCGATTGAGGTTAATTTCGGTCCTGAACAATACAATTACGTCTATTACGGGGAGTCTCAGCTGCTGCGGCAGCTACGCTGGTTTCCCTACTTTCAGCTCGCTGTGGTGATGATGTTTATCGGGGTGGTGTTTTATGGTTTTGCCGTTGCCAAGCGAAATGAACAAAATCGCGTGTGGGTCGGACTGGCCAAAGAAACAGCTCATCAATTGGGCACGCCTGTTTCTTCCCTGATGGCCTGGGTGGAATTGTTGCGCCTCAAAACCGAAGATCAACCCAATGAGCAGGAGCTTGTCTTTGAAATGGAACGAGACGTGAAGCGTCTCGAGATCATTGCAGAGCGATTTTCAAAAATCGGCTCTAGGCCAGAACTCACTCCCGTACCTCTCAAGGAAGTGTTTGACCACTCCACCGAATACCTGCAAAAGCGTATGACCCAGAGTGGCACAATCAAAGTAGAGGTAGAATCTTCGCTCCCGATGGATGCAACCATTCATATCAATCCACAACTGTTTGACTGGGTCATAGAAAACCTGACCAAAAATGCCCTGGATGCCATGCAGGGCAGATCCGGGATGATCAGGGTTACAGCAGGAGAAAAAGGGGATCAATATTTTATCGATGTGCAGGACTCCGGGAAGGGAATCCCCAAAGGAAACTTTAAGAAGATATTTGAACCGGGGTTCACCACCAAAAAACGCGGATGGGGGCTGGGCCTGAGCCTCACCAAGCGAATTGTGGAAAACTATCACAGCGGGAAAATCTTCGTGAAGGACTCCGAACTCAACAAAGGCACAACCTTCCGGGTTTTGCTCCCGAAAGACACCTGATCTATGCCCATCACCGTCACCGGACTATTTGTTTATCCCGTCAAATCCCTGGCTGGGATCCCGCTTTCCGAGGCACAGGTCACCGATCGGGGCTTCCGATATGATCGCAGGTGGATGCTCGTGGACGAGCAAGGCATGTTTCTCAGCCAGCGGGAGCTGGCAAGCATGGCTTTATTGGTTCCTGAACGATCGCCGGAGGGATTGCTGGTCCGGGATGCTTCCGGGGACCACATCATGATTCAGGAAAAAGATGAAGGAGAAACGCTGAGAGTGGGTATCTGGGAGGATGAATGCGAGGCCATTCTCTATGAGGCAGCGGTGAATCAGTGGTTCAGCAAAAGGCTGAATATTTCTGCCCGGCTGGTATATATGCCCGAGAGCAGCCACCGAAACGTGGACCCCCGATACGCGCATCATTCAGAGCTGGTCGGCTTCGCAGACGGATATCCCTTTCTCATGATCAGCGAAGAATCTCTGGCAGATCTCAATCATCGTCTCGATCATCCTGTAGCGATGAATCGCTTTCGACCTAATCTGGTGACCCGGGGAGGCGAGCCTTACCTGGAAGATACCATCGGCACATTCAGGATTGGAGATATTGAGTTTCGCGCAGCAAAACCCTGCGCGCGCTGCCAGGTTGTCACGATTGACCAGCAAACAGCTGCCATCACCAAAGAGCCGCTTCGCACCCTTTCTTCCTACCGCCGCGACGGAAACAAGGTCCTCTTCGGAATGAACTTGCTCCATCAGGGCTCTGGTAGCCTGAGCATCGGAGATCGGGTGTTTGTAGAAAAATCATAGAGCTGAGACCCCTGCGTTGCGAAAAGCGAGCCCCTGAACCCACTCGGAGATCAGCGAGGCTGGCGCACCCTGGGTACTTTTGTGATCCCCGTGCTCTTCCTTCGGGCCCTTTGCCTGAATCCGAGAAGAGGGTCAAGAGTTACAGGTTGATGGAGTAGAAAAAGAGACTCTTTTCTTGTTGGATCTTAGATCATTCCCTCTTTTCCCACGTTCATTCACTGATATTACACGTCTGTATATTTGGACGCAACTGAGGGGCAAATTCCGGTGTATTTGAAGACAAAAGCTTTGTAACACTCTTCAAATTATTTTTGCCATGAACGCCTCCCAAATCAATAAAAGCGTCAACAGTACCCTGAAACTGATCCTGACCAGCCTGATTATTTTCATCCTGCAACTGGCATTTATGTCGAGCCTTTCAGCGCAGTCGTTCAAATTTGGTCCGCGTGTCGGTGTCGCCTCCTCTCCGCTTTCGATGGATGACATAGATAACATTGGCGACTTTGCCATCAGCTTTCAGGAAGGAAGTCCCGAATATCAGGCAGGGGCATTCGCTCGCCTGGAATTGTTAGGTCTGTATGTGCAACCGGAATTTCTGTTTACTACTGCCTCTGCCTCTTTTCTCGTTGAAGATTTGCAGAATGGCGGAACGGAAATTTTTGATGAACAGTATTACCATGTGGAAATGCCCATGATGGCTGGAATCAAGCTCGGGCCGATCCGGCTGCAGGGTGGCCCGGTGTATCGGTTAAACCTGGGCAATAGCTCTGATTTCTTTACTGCAGATGGCTTCACCCGCAGGTTCAACAATTCGACCGTTGGCCTTCAAACTGGTGTGGGACTGGATATCGGAAAGAAAATCATCTTCGACCTGAAGTATGAGCTCCCCCTCAGCGACGCCTCCGATGATATTTCCATTTTGGGCCAGACCCACGAACTATCTAACAGAGGGTCCCACTTCGTTGCCAGCATGGGAATCAGTTTCTGATCTCTGAAAAGAAATGGTCCATTTGATTCAGCCTTGATGAATGAGCTGTCCTTGCATGGGATGGCTCATTTTTTTGCTTGTTCTTCCAGGCTTCCCCGAAACAACTCATAGCCCAGGTATTTACACGCCAGCTTCCCATTGTACAGGTCAAATTTCTGATCGGCCCTGAGACC
>CAZLKP010000367.1:2269-4788 GCA_964560095.1 uncultured Bacteroidia bacterium | reverse complement strand
GGATCGGGGGCAGGAGATGAGATCAGTCATGCTTTTCTGCTGTCTACCAGGATGGTGCCCCTCCGGGGCGGTCTGGGTAAGTGAGCACTCATGCACTTATGTTGAGGGATTCGCCTGCGGGGAATCCCTACCCTGGTGAGTTCAGTCTCTCCTTTCCCTCTCAGATCTCCAATATTCAATCATCCTCCATAGGCGGACAGATCAATCTGACTTCCCATCTCTTCACTTCTGACTTCTATCCTCTCTACTCTGCACTCTGACCTACCAGGAGGTTGCCCCTCCGGGGTGCCCTGAGCCATGGTGCTGACGCACTCCGGTCTGGCCTCTGACTTCTCATCTCTGACCTCTCTCCTACACCGCCATCGGCTTTCCAAAGATATTCTCCCGGATTTTTTGCAGAATTTTGTTGGATCGTCGCTTGCGAAGGTGGGCTTTGTATTGCTTCCAGCGGGCATCAAGGGCCGTGGATTGGTCCAGCATGGACTGGGCTTTGGCGGCCTGTTCTTTTTCTTTTTTCTGCTGCTCTTTTTCAGGGTCGAAGAGCATGCCGGTGCAGAGGCAGAGTTTCTGCTGGTTGCGGGTGAGGATGTCGTAGTTGGGGCAGCTTTGGCAGCCTTTCCAGAAGACCTCGTCGGTGGTCAGCTCGGAGAAGGTCACGGGCTTGTAGCCGAGATCCGAGTTGATCTTCATGACGGCGAGGCTGGTGGTAATGCCAAAGAGTTTGGCTTCGGGATATTTTTGACGGGAGAGCTCGAAAGCTTTTTCCTTGATCTGGCGAGCGAGGCCTACGTTGCGATAATCGGGGTGCACGATGAGGCCGGAGTTGGCGACGTATTTCCCGTGGCCCCAGGTCTCGATGTAGCAGAATCCGGCGAGCTTGTCCCCATCCAGAGCGATGATGGCTTTTCCTTCTTCCATCTTTGTCCGTACATAGGCCGGTTCTCGCATGGCAATCCCGGTTCCGCGGGCCTGTGCCGCTTCATACATGACCTGACAAACATCTTCTGCCAGGGAGAAGTGGGACTCGGACGCAACGTGTATTTTGATGTTCATGACATGTGAAAAATCGAAAATGATGGATGAGAGAAAGAGGATACAGGCTAATGTAAAAGAGTCCGGCCTGATGGTTCGGATAAATCGGGGCCAGGCTTCTGATCTTTTGATACGAAAAGATAGAGACGTCTGGAGGACCCTAAGATCGCGGACGCCGTAGCCCGTTCACCGGTCGGCGCGGACTAAAGGTAGGAAGACGATATGACTGCGAAATCTTCATCTCAACGTAAAGATAGAAACTGTGTACATTCATCCTATTCCCATGTTGGATCTTTTTATCAATTGTGAATTTATTCCGTGATTGGATGTAAATTTCACATTCATGCGTGCATTGATCCAGCGGGTAGCCGAAGCCAGCGTCACCATTGAAGGAGCTATTTCCGGGCAAATCGAACAAGGAATCCTGGTACTCCTCGGCATTACCCACGACGATTCTGACAAAGACATCGACTGGCTTATCCGCAAAATCATCCAGCTCAGGATCTTCACTGACGAGCAGGGAAAAATGAACCTGTCTGTCCAGGATGTTGGGGGAGATCTGCTGGTAATTTCTCAGTTTACCTTGTTTGCTGACAGCAAGAAGGGCAACCGGCCTTCCTATGTGCGTTCTGCGCCACCCGATGTGGCCATTCCACTGTATGAGGAATTCCTGAAAAGGCTCCGGTCGCAGTTTGCCGGCCGGGTTGAAACCGGAGAATTCGGGGCCGATATGAAGGTACGTCTGCTCAATGATGGCCCGGTGACGATCATGCTGGAGACACGGGAATGAGACAGGTGAGCAAAATCCTTTCTTTTAGCCGCAGAAATCCCCAACTTTCAGCTTGTCCATACGTCATTAGATAAGATGACATATAATTTTTCAAAACATGAATAAACAAAGAGTACTCACTACGTCCATTCTGGTGTTTGTGGGGTTTCTGTTGATCGTTTTCCTCACCTCAGGAACATTTGTCACCATTGATTCCGGCGAGCGGGGCGTCATTTTCCGTCCGTTCGGCGCAGGCTTGGATAAAGAAAATGTGTATCAGCCTGGTTTTCAGATTGTTGCACCCTGGAACACCATGTATATCTACAACGTCCGGGAGCAAAGCCAGGAAGAAGAAATGAAGGTTCTCTCCAACAGTGGTCTGAATATCAGCATTGATGTGACGGTGCGTGTGAATCCGGATTACACCAAAATCGGGGAACTTCACGAAAGTTTCGGAAGGGAGTATATGGAATCTCTGGTGCGCCCGGAAGTACGCTCCTCCGTGAGAAAAATCATCGGCCAGTTTTCCGAAGAAGAACTATACTCCACGAAGCGCGACACCGTACAACTGCTCATCCGTGCAGATATCGAATCTGCCCTGGCCAGAAACTATATCGCCCTTCGGGAGGTTCTGATCCGCGACATCACGCTGCCGGAAAAAGTAAAAGCAGCGATTGAGAACAAGCTGGAAGCCGAGCAGGCTGCCGCGAATTCACTG
>CAZLKP010000367.1:453-2259 GCA_964560095.1 uncultured Bacteroidia bacterium | reverse complement strand
AGGCTGCTCAGAAGTATGAATACCTTCTCCAGCAGGAAGAACTGGAAGCTGAGCGGAAAATCACCGAGGCCCGTGGTAAGGCCGAAGCCAACCGCATTCTGAACGCTTCCCTCAGCGAAAAAATCCTCACAGATAAAGGCATCGAAGCCACACTGAAACTCGCCAATTCGCCCAACGCCAAAGTGATTGTGGTAGGTAGCGGCGAAAATGGCCTGCCTATGATTCTGGGAGGGCAGTAGAGAAAACGTTAATCAGGTATGCAGGTATGAAGGAATGAAATTTATTTTCTCCTCCATACCTCTATACTTCCATACCTCTATACCTCTATACCTTTTCCACACCCCTCCCGCCTATGACAGACTTTCTCCCCATCAAAGCCATTGACTACGTTGAATTTTACGTGGGGAATGCCAAGCAGGCTTCCCACTTTTACAAAACAGCTTTCGGGTTTCAATCAGAGGCCTATGCCGGTCCTGAGACTGGTGTCAGGGACAGGGCTTCCTACGTCCTGGTGCAGGATAAGATCCGGCTGGTATTCACCACCCCGCTTCAACCCACCAGCGAGATCGCTGCGCACATTCACATGCACGGCGATGGCGTCAAAGCTGTTTGTTTTACCGTTGCTGATGCCATGGCGGCATTTGAAAAGACTGTTAAGCGAGGAGCTTCCCCATACTTGGTGCCTCAGCGAAAAGAGGACGAACACGGAGAGGTGATCGTTTCAGGCATTCATACCTATGGTGATACTGTTCACCTGTTCATTCAGCGGGGCGAGTACGACGGCGTTTTTCTGCCTGGATACAAAAAGTGGGAGAGTGAATACAATCCCGCATCCGTCGGTATTCGCTATATCGATCACATGGTGGGGAATGTGGGCTGGAATGAGATGGATCGTTGGTGCGCGTTTTACCGCGATGTGATGGGATTTTCTCAGCTGGTGTCATTTGACGATAAAGATATTTCCACTGAATACACAGCCCTCATGTCGAAGGTCATGAGCAATGGTACCGGAAAGGTGAAATTCCCAATCAACGAGCCGGCAGAAGGGAAAAAGAAAAGCCAGATCGAAGAGTACCTGGATTTCTACAAAGGGCCGGGTGTGCAGCACATTGCTGTGGGCACCGGAAATATCCTGGAAACGGTGCAGGCATTGAGAAGCCGTGGGGTGGAATTTCTGAAAGTTCCTGGTACGTACTACGACACGGTGCTTGACAGGGTAGGAGAGATTGATGAAGAATTGGCAGACCTGCGCAATTTAGGCATTCTTGTGGATCGAGACGATGAGGGTTACCTCCTTCAGATTTTTACCAAACCGGTGGAGGACCGCCCAACACTGTTTTTTGAAATCATTCAGCGCAAAGGCGCCCGATCCTTCGGCAAAGGCAATTTCAAAGCGCTCTTTGAAGCCATAGAACGGGAGCAGGCGCTTCGCGGCAATTTGTAGAAGCCCTTTCTGAACCCCAGTACAAAAAAAATCCTCCTGCAACCAGAAGGATTTTTTCATGACGGGGTCACGAAGTTTGAGGTAGGATACAATGGAAATAATTAGGTAGGTAGGAATGCTTTCACGGAGCTGTAGAGATTACATCTCCGCCTTATTTCCAATGTAAATCTCCGAAATTCTACGGAGATCTATCACTCTAATTTGGGAGAATTAGAACATGTAAGGGGGCCCGGATTGACTATCAGAAAGTTATGATCTGAAGGAGCGCAAATATTTCGCAAATTGTTTGACCGTGGTAAATTTTTTCCATGGATACCATTCATTCTCATGAGCCAAAATCTGTTTTTGGACTGTATGCACCC
>CAZLKP010000367.1:0-443 GCA_964560095.1 uncultured Bacteroidia bacterium | reverse complement strand
CGCCAGCTCAGTCCTGAGGAATACTTCAAGGGCATGGATGTTCCCAGGCAGACCTGTCAGGGCGTTTGAGCTTCTCTGCTATCCGTTAAGGTAGTCAACTACCTCTGAATTGCCAATTTCCTGGCTGGCTGAAACAATCGGTAATTTTCCGGGTATTGTACGCATCATCATTAGCGGGACAAGTATATTTGCCCGGGATAAACAGAATCATATGACACTGTTAAAAAGTCTCCGATATACAGGCATTGCAGAAGGCATTTCATTTTTGGTGCTTTTGGGGATCGCCATGCCGCTCAAATACGTTGCAGATATGCCCATGGCCGTGACCGTTACGGGCTGGATTCATGGCGCATTATTCATTGGCTTTTTGGGACTGGCCTGGCGGGTGATGGACATGTTCAACCAGGGCTTTCTTTGGCTGGCTACCGGGTTTGTGGCGGCAT
>CAZLKP010000366.1:0-4827 GCA_964560095.1 uncultured Bacteroidia bacterium | reverse complement strand
GGCGGGTGTTCACTTCTAGGAAATAGAAATTGAGGTCCGCATCCATGAGAAACTCCACCGTTCCAGCATTGACGTAGTTACAGGCCCGGCACACATTCACCGCAGCTTCCCCCATCTGCTTTCTGAGCTCGGGGGTAAGAATAGAGGAAGGAGCCTCTTCCACGACCTTCTGGTGGCGACGCTGAATGGAGCATTCGCGCTCAAAGAGGTACACCACGTTTCCGTGAGTATCGGCCATGACCTGGATTTCGATATGTCGCGGCTTGGTGACAAATTTCTCGACAAAGACAGCCCCATTGCCAAAAGACTTTTCAGCTTCAGACACTGCGCGTTCCATTTGCTCTTCAAACTCTGCTTCGGCCTCCACGAGCCTCATGCCTTTACCGCCTCCGCCGGCGGAGGCCTTCACCAATACCGGGAACCCAATCTCCACAGCCACCCGCTTGGCCTCTTCAATATCTTTAATCGCGTGATCCAGACCGGGCACCAGAGGCACATCAAACTCCTTAACAGCCTGCTTGGCGGAAAGCTTGTCGCCCATGACCTCCATGGATTCACCGGAAGGACCGATAAAAATGATACCAGCCTCACTGGCTTTCCGGGCAAAAGATGCGTTTTCGGAGAGAAATCCATAGCCGGGATGGATCGCATCAATCTGGTATTTGAGACAGATATCGATGATTTTGTCACCGCGAAGATAAGACTCAGCGGAAGGCGGCGGCCCCAGCAGATAGGCTTCATCGGCAAACCGCACATGCGTTGCGTTGCGGTCGGCTTCGGAATAAACAGCAATAACGGTGATGCCCATTTCGCGGGCAGAGCGCATGACACGGAGAGCAATTTCCCCCCGGTTAGCGACAAGTAGTCTTTGAATGGCAGCCATGTAATTGTATTTGCGATAGCAGTGAAAGCAAAGTAACAAAAAGCTTCAGACCTCCCCCGATGACAAATGGCAGGATCTTCGCGGGCTTATGGCATTTTGAGTCGTTCATGTTTCCGCTTGCGCAGCCAGTATCTCACAACTCCGATCACCACGACCAGCAGCAGCGGCACGCCCAGATTGAGGATCTGCCAGAAGGACTCACTTCCACGGATTTTGTCCGGGTCGAGGCTGCGCGCAGCCACTTCTTTGGACCGGATTTGGGTGAGGCTATTGTCTCCCAGCAGGTAATCGATCACATTGAGCAAGAGGTCCTTATTGTCATAGGGCATAAACTCTCGGTCCCCCCGAAACAGCGCTCCCAGAGGGAAATCCCCGTCAGAAATGACCGCCATGGCCCGATCGTCATCCAGCCCGAGCATATAGCGCCGCACACGGGGATCGTCAACCTGCTCCTCAATCCGTGCGCGATAATCCTCGGTTGTTTCCCCTTCTTTTTTCACCTGGGAGTTGGCAATGAACTGCTGGGTGGGTGGTTCGGGGAAAAGCGAATCGGTCGGAACCGGGCGGCCCTCAAAGAGAGAGGTCATTTGCCCCTGTATCACCACGCCGCTGATCTGCGGGCCAGATCGAAACAGGTTGGCCGGAGGAGGATTGTTGAGATATTCGTTGATATCGATAAACTGGCTTCCCTGAATGGTGCGGCTATAGGGGGATGTTTGCAGAAACACCTCATGCCGTAGCCCCGGCGTTTCGAAGGTATCGATGCTACTGGGGTATCGGAGAACAGAAATATCCACATTGCGGGTCACGGGATGCTCCGGAAATTCTCCGATTTTGGGCGAAAAAATCCAGGGTTGCTCCACGATTTCCGGCCGGTCGGCACTGGGAATGACCACCTCGATCGACTCACAGGACAAATCCTGGATCAGGTCATAATTCACCTTGATCCCATGATGCATAAAAAAGTCGTCCAGATTGAGTCTTAGCAGTTCTGTGACCGTGGAGCGCTTGTTGTACATGTCCATGTCTACCCGTTGAGGGTCAAAGACCCAGAAGATGCTGCCTCCACGCATCAGGTATTGATCCAGCTCGTATTTCTCCCGTTCGGTAAATGCCGTTTGGGGTTGTAGCACCAGCAGCAGGTCGATGTCATTGGAAATGGAACTTCCCGCATAAGATCCCCGCATATCATAATCTACCAGGTCAAAGCGGTTTTGCAAGGCGGCTCCCAGCTCATTGATCTGTTGGTTGGTATATTCTCCATGCCCCCGCAACAGACCGACCACTTTTCGCTCGGATTCCAGCAGGCTGAGCATGGCACTGGTGAGCTTATACTCCAGGTCGGATTCGGCCTTGAGGAAGTTGGGCACCGCCCCACCCTGCGGCACGATTTCAAGATTGCCTTTGAGCAGGTCAATGTACACCTCCCGGTCCCGGTGCCGGATGATCACCAGCGGCCACATCACCTGCTGCTTTTCTGCTGTGGCCGAAACACGCTCTCCCACCCGGATTCCCGAGAAATTCATCCCCTGAAATTCCTGGATCAGCTCAATGTTGTTACTAGGGTCTTCAAAACTGAATTGAAAATTCGATCCCCCATACTGCTTCATTTCGAGCAGGGTCGTTCGCAGGGCTTCCTGAAAATCGCGGATCTGATTCGGGAAATTCCCTTCCATGTATGCCGTCACAAACATGGGGTAATCGAGGGTATCCAGCAGGTCGGTGGTGACTTCGGAGAGAGAATAGCGCCCTTCTTTGGTGAGATCAACGCGATGGAAATACCGGTCGCCGATCAGGTTGGTCAGCAGGAGCGCGATCGCAATCAATGCCAGACGTATCGGGGGATTCAGGCGATTCATAAAGCTGATTTAACGACGGCGGTTAAGGATCACCTGAGTTGTCACCAGCGACATCGTAACAATGCTCAGGAAGTACAGAATGTCCCGGGTATCAATCACACCTCGGCTGATGGAGTTGTAGTGCTCCAGAATACCCAGCTTCACGAGGAAAGTATCCAACCCCGCGAGCTCGGGCAGGCCACTATCGAGGAAATACTGATTCAGGCTTTTGAGTGCTGGTATATCGGCTAGCAATTCAAAGCCCATGAAGAAGAAAAAGCAAACAAAAGCGCCCAGCACCCAGGCCACAAATTGGTTGGATGAGAGAGAGGAAGTGAGCAAACCGATGGCGGCAAAGATGCAGCCGAGAAAAAACAGCCCGGCATAGGCTCCCAGTGTGGCTCCCATATCGAGATTCCCCACCGGATTTCCCAACCGATACACACTCCACACATAGATAAACGTGGGCAAAATGGTCATCAGTACCAGAAACACCGCTGCGAGATATTTTCCCAGAATCACCTGCCACTCCGTCACCGGCTTGGTCACAAGAAACTCCATGGTTCCCTGGCTGATTTCCTCCGAAAAAGCTCGCATTGTAATGGCCGGCACCATGAACAAAAACATGTAGGGACCGATAAAGAAGAGCTGATCGAGCTCAGCGGTGCGGGTTTCGAGGACGTTGTACCCAAATACCCAGACAAAAAGCCCGGTCCCGATCAGAAATACGCCCAGAAAGACGTAGGCGACCAGCGAGTCGAAAAAGCTCGCAACTTCCTTACGGAATATGGTGACGATCGAACTCATGAATTGCTTTGGGTCAGTTTGCGGAAAATATCTTCCAGGGTGAACGCCGTTCGCTGAATAGCCAAAATGGCATTATCCTGCCTCACACAGAGGTCAAAAATATCACGCCTCAGGTCCTTATGGTCTTCGCTGCGAATGTCGAAGGCAGTATCGCCGCGTACTTCGATGATGGCTCCTTTCTCCCTGATGCTGTCGAGATCCAGTCCGGGTTTTTCGACGTGGAGGGTAATGATGGTATCCTCCTCAGAGGATTCCCGCAGCTCTGCCAGATTGGCGTCTGCGACCATTTTCCCGCGGTTGATGATGATGACCCGGTCGGAGATTGCTTCCACTTCTGAGAGAATGTGGGAGGAAAATATGACCGTTTTATCTTTCCCTACCTCTTTGATCAACGCCCGGATATCCACGATCTGGTTGGGATCGAGACCCGTGGTGGGCTCATCCAGAATGAGTACAGAAGGATCGTGGATCAATGCCTGTGACAGGCCCACGCGCTGCCGATAGCCTTTGGAGAGCATGCGAATCTGCTTATGCTGTTCGCGGCCCAGTCCGGTGCGTTCAATCACTTCGGCGATTTTTTGCTTGCGCTGCCCTTTCGGAATCCGGTACATGCGCGCGGCGAAGTCGAGAAACTCATGCACATACATGTCGAGATAGAGCGGATTGTTTTCGGGCAAATAACCGACATGCTTCCTCACCTCAAGGGGTTCCTCTTCAACGTCATACCCTGCCACGTTGGCGCTTCCTTCAGTAGTCGGCACAAAACCGGTCAGGATTTTCATCGTGGTACTTTTGCCTGCACCATTCGGTCCCAGAAATCCCAGGATCTCTCCTGCGTCAACAGAAAAGGTCAGATCATCAACGGCCCGCTGCTCGCCATACGTCTTTGTGAGGTTCGAAACACTGATCATAAATCTTGTTCGGCTTGTGGGAAAACGCTTCGCATTCCTTCAGTGTTGCGCATTATTTGTAATTTCCGAACCAGACAACAGAATTGTCCCTGTTTCGAAGGAGAACCAATATTATCCACAAAATCCATGATGCCCAAACGCTTCTTGTATTGCCTGCTTTTCCTGAGCATTCTCGGATGTGATTCCGAATCCACCCAGCCTCCCAGCGACCTCACGGTCACCGTTCAAATCGAATCCGAGCCCCCCAGCCTCCACCCGACCAACGCTCGCACCTCCTACCGCGACAATATCCTGGGATTGGTTCACCAACGGCTGCACATCGTGGATATCACGAACCCCGGCAACATCATCCCCGAGTTAGCCGATGGCATGCCTGTGCCATCCGAAG
>CAZLKP010000365.1:0-4827 GCA_964560095.1 uncultured Bacteroidia bacterium | reverse complement strand
CTTTCCGGCCAGGGCCATCTGGCCAGCACCGGTGCCCTGGTGGTCAAAACCGGCAAATTCACCGGAAGAGCTCCCAAAGACCGATTTATCGTACGCGACAGCTACACCGAGGCACTCGTTGATTGGGGAGACATTAACCAACCTATCAGCCCCGAATCCTACAACAAGTTGATGCACAAGATCCGTCTCTACATGGATCAGCATAAGGACTTTCTTGCCAGAGACGTATTTGCCTGTGCCAACCCCAACTACCGGCTCAGTATTCGTGCCTATACCGAATATTCTTGGCAAAATCTGTTTGTCCACAATATGTTTCTCCGGCCTACCTCCAAGGAACTCGCTTCATTTGCGCCCGACTGGACCATCTATGCCTTTCCCGGAGTAACAGCAGACCCCGCCACAGACGGCACCCGGCAGGAAAACTTCTCCATCCTCAACTTCTCCGAAAAGGCCATCATTATTGGCGGAACGGCCTACACCGGAGAAATCAAAAAGGGCATATTCTCCGTCCTGAATTGCATCCTGCCTGCTGAGCACGACGTGCTTCCCATGCACTGCTCGGCCAATGTCGGCACCAAGGGGGATACGGCCCTTTTCTTCGGCCTCTCTGGCACAGGCAAAACCACCCTGTCCAACGATCCGGAGCGACGCCTCATTGGTGATGATGAGCACGGCTGGTCGAAGGAGAGTATCTTTAATTTTGAGGGAGGGTGCTATGCCAAAACGATTAACCTCTCTGAGAGCAAAGAGCCACAGATTTTCAATGCAATCAAGTTTGGTGCCTTGTTGGAGAATGTCACCTTCTCGCCAGGCGGCAACACCGTCGATTATGAAGATGGAAGCATCACCGAAAATACCCGGGTGAGCTACCCCATTTACCACATCGACAATATCATGTATAACTCGCGGGGAGACCTGCCGCAGAATATCTTTTTCCTCACCTGCGATGCCTTCGGCGTGCTGCCGCCGATCAGCCGACTCACAGTAGAGCAGGCCATGTATCACTTCTTGTCCGGATATACTGCCAAGATTGCTGGCACAGAAGAGGGGATTACGGAGCCTGAGGCTACTTTTTCCACCTGCTTTGGCGCGCCATTTTTGCCGATGCATCCCACGACCTATGCCAGACTCCTGGGAGAAAAGCTCAAGAAAGGCAATCGAAGTGGCGACGGCCAGATCAACGTGTGGTTAGTGAATACCGGCTGGACGGGCGGCCCCTATGGCACGGGTTCCAGAATTGATCTCGCCTATACCCGAGCCATGATCAAGGCAGCGCTGGGCGGCAGGCTTGAGGGAGTCAAATACCGGACCATGGACCTGTTCAATCTCGACATCCCAATGAGATGCCCTGATGTGCCCAATGCCATTCTGAACCCCCGCGACACCTGGCCAAATGAAGAAAAATATGACCAGACGGCCCTCGATCTGGCCAAGCGCTTTCTGAAAAACTTCGAGAAATACGCCGAACAGGCAGGTGAAGAGGTGTTTGAGGCCGGACCTTCTCTCTGAAACGACTGAGTATTCGACCTTCAAGGAGCCCCTATCCGAGATCAGATTTCGGATAGGGGCTTTCCTTTTCCTCAACCCGCCACCATTTTACTCTGGTAACATTTCCGAAGCGACTCCATGAGAGCCTCCATCTTCACCGGTTTGCTCACATAATCGTTCATGCCCGAGGCGAGATATTGCTCCATGTCGCCCTGGAGCGCATTGGCCGTGAGGGCAATGATGTGTGGCTGGTAGGAAACTTCGCCGCTTTGTCGGACCCATTCTGTGGCTTCAATCCCATCCACTTCCGGCATCTGCACATCCATCAGGATGACATCATACGCCTGCCGGAGCAATGCTTCTTTTACCTCCAGCCCGTTGGCGACGATATCTGCCCGGTAGCCGGCCTTGGACAGCATGCGAATAGCCACCTTCTGATTAACCAGATTGTCTTCGGCTAATAAAATTTTCAACGGGTGCGTTTCTCCAAGGGTCCTGTCAAACGTATTGTCAGGTTGTCGGGAAAACAATTCCACCTTCGTACCGGAAAAGGCATTCGCGATAACCTGGAACAGCTGTGTCGGCTTGATCGGCTTAGTGAGGAATCCGGCAGTATATGGAAGGTTTTTCGACTCCTTGTCTCCCAGGGATGAGAGCATGATGATGGGCAACTTTGGATACGTAGCATTCAGTTTTTTGGCCAATTGTCTGCCATCCATCTCAGGCATGTTCACATCAAGCAGTGCCATATCTACGGCACGCTCTGCCATGATCTCCAATGCCTGCTCCCCTGACTGACAAGTGATAGCATTGATGCTCCAGTTGTCCAAGTAGCGGGACACAATGTGGATATTGGTGGCATGATCATCCACGACCAGGATAGATTTCCCTCTGACGGTGCTGAGGATGGCTTCGTGTTCCACTTCAACGAGGTCTTCGGCTTTCGGTGCGTTGATCGAAAAGGAAAACACCGACCCTTCACCCGGAATGCCACTACTTTCGACAGAAATTGTTCCTCCCATCAGCTCTGTCAGTTGCTTGCTGATCGCCAATCCAAGGCCCGTACCCCCAAATTTCCGGCTGTTTCCGCTCTCGACCTGGCTGAATGACTGGAACAGCCTGGATTGTAATTCTTGAGGGATTCCGATGCCAGTATCTCTGATCGAAAAAACCCACTCACATATATCTCCGGGTTGGCAATCACTTCCACCTTCCAGGTTGAGAAACACTTCACCGCGCTCCGTAAATTTGACTGCATTGTTGAGGAGATTTACCAGAATTTGTCTGAGACGGGTAGCATCGCCAATGATAGCAGCCGGCTGGCCTTTGATTTCGTACCCAAGTTCAAGTTGTTTTTGTGATGCGCATTGAGCGATCAAGTCCAGTGATTCCTCGATACAGTCTCTCAGAGAAAAACGCTGCTCCTCTAGTTCCATTTTTCCGGCCTCAATTTTGGAGAAATCAAGGATATCGTTGATAATGGTGAGCAAGGAGTCCCCACTGTTGCGAATGGTCTCCACGCATTCGGTTTGCTCTAGATTCAGCGGCGTATCGAGCAACAGACTGGTCATGCCAATCACCCCATTCATTGGTGTGCGGATCTCGTGACTCATATTGGCCAAAAATTCTCCTTTGGCTATGGTCGCTGCCTCCGCTTCAATGAGTGCCCGTCGTAATTGTTCCTGGTCCTTTTTTCTCTGGGTGATGTCGTGAATCGTTCCGACCAGATACGTTTGTCCTCCGGGAAGAGCAAGCAGCCCTTTTTGTGTCACAATGATTCGCTGGTGGCCGAAACGATCAGTTTGTACCTCTTCGGTCTGGGTGGTTTTACCTGTGCGGAAGACCTCCACATCCCCTTGGCGAAAGACCTCAGCTTCCGCTTTGGGAGAAAAATCAGCATCTGTTTTACCAATAATCTCTTCTTCGGGATGACCGATGACATCACATAAGGCCTGGTTAACCGACACAAAGCGGAACTGATCGTCCTTGACAAAAATGGGGTCCGGAATGGCATTGATAACCTGAGAGAAAAACAGATTCGATTCCTGGAGTCGGTTTTCCATATTTTTCCGCTCGGAGATTTCAGACGACAAGGATTGGTTGAGCTTTTCGTTGGTCTCCTGCCTGATACTCAGGTCTGCCTGGAGTTGTTCCAGCCTTTCGGCGTATTTGAGGACAAATGCAGCCAAAGCCAGAAAGACCAGTAGAGTGAAAAACGTCAGGACATGAACGACCAGACCATTCTGGATCATCCAATCCGATTCCACAATGGCATCATACATGGTAATGGCCAGGCCAGTGGCAAATACGACTGCCAGCACCCGCACCAAAACCTCCATGCTGTGGTTGCTGAAGATGATGCCAGCCAGGATAGTCAGCAGAATGAAGGAAATCAGGCCAATGCCGTCAAAGGCGACGTTGGTGGCAATCATCGAAATGATGATACCGCTAAGTGCCAGCCAGGCTGCCGCCTGATCATGACCCTTGGCTCTGGCTATTTCACCGAGGCCAATCAAGGCTGTCAAGGCAGCCACAGAAACTACGTGCAACACAAATTGTGGAGGGGACCAAAAAATAGTAACAACCACCAAAATGGCGAGATATACAAGATTGGAAAAGAGCAGAAACCGGAATGGTCGCTGTATTCTGAGTTGCCCGGCCATGCATCTGAAATTGATCCGAAGAAATATGTCCGAAGTGTAACATTCAAATGTTGCAACTTCTACATAGATCCCCAAGCCATAGTTGGGAGTACACTTACATAACTGGCAGGAATATCCTCTTGATGAAAGATTCTATCAAGACATGTAGAGGTAGGGCTTCCAATCTTCGCGCACCTGTCCGCTGAATTTGCTGAGGAACATGACGAAACTAGGCCTGAATGGTTGATATTTCAGGGGCATACCAGCTTCTTCGGGGGTCATTGACCCTTTACGGCTATTGCACTTCTGGCAGGCAGTCACAAGGTTGTCCCAGGAGTCACGGCCACCCATAGACCTTGGCACGACATGGTCAATGGTGAGCGCTTCTTTGCTGCCACAGTACACACAGCGGTGGTTGTCCCGCTTAAAGACATTGTGGCGGGAGAGATTCACTTTTTTGTAGGGAAAGTGAACGTAGCGCTTAAGCCGGATGATGGAGGGGAAGTGAAATTCCTGATTGATTGAGCGTAGCTTCCGCTGTGGGTGGTAAGAGAGCATTTCGGCTTTTTGTAGCAGAACCAGAATGAACGCCCTTTCGGCGGGGCAGACTCCTATGGCCTGATAGTCCTGGTTGAGCACGAGTACGCTTTCTCTGGAAGTCATCGTCGCATCAATGATTGGGCCTCCATATTCGGTG
>CAZLKP010000364.1:1142-4843 GCA_964560095.1 uncultured Bacteroidia bacterium | reverse complement strand
ATACCATAGAAAGGAGTTGGCCTCCAGGTCTTCCCAGGATTCAATGTCCACCGTCATCACACCTGATGGGTATTCGCTTTCCAGATAGGTTCGATTTCTGATGGCATGTCCGTCCCGGCCTCCTTCGACGGTATTCCAATTCCCTCTCGTGATTTTAAACGTGAACGAGTCGGTTTTTTCCTTGATCACAATCTCGTATTCGAAAGAGTCAACCTGAGTAAAGGACCAATCCGGGTCCCCGGGGATCCAGCCATTCAGATCGGAAGCCAGATACAAGACAGCCCCATAAGGCGTATTTTCCGGAATATGGCCGGTGCGAATGGTAATGCCCGCTTCCAGGGAAGAAAAATAACAGAATGCCACCAGGCAAAGCAGCGAGCGGTTCATGGGCGAAGGGGTTGGAGCAAGGAAAAGGAAAAGTAGCTGTTTTTGTGACATAGTTGAAAGTCCACGGTGAATACTTGTCAATCATCCTGGAAGGAAGGATGCGTGGAATACATAGAAAAAGTTAGTTTTGCTTTTACCTAAATTAGAACTAGATTAAATCTATATTGAAGATTCAAAGGTTTGATTCTTTTCATTCCTATCTTCCTATCCAAGATCGCGAGGCAGTCCACCGGGCTGCCTCGTTTTGGTGTTCATAGATTCTTTGCATAAAGATTATTGGGGTCCACCTATATTGGTGAAGAGGCTTGAAACCCCTTCTCAAAACAAGAGGCGATTTGTAAGTTGCGTTTCATGTCAACCGAGAGCCCGTTCATACCTGAAAACATATCATCCACAAACGGGTGGGTGATTATTCCTGCCTATTGTGAGGCGGCGGTGGTCGGGGATGTTGTCTCTGGCGTGGTGGCAGCGGGGTTTCAGGTTCTGGTTGTAGATGATGGCTCTCCGGATGAAACCTTGCAACGTGCCACCGATGCAGGATCTACTGTTATCCGTCACGCGATCAATCTTGGGCAGGGAGCCGCTTTGGAAACTGGCATGGAGTGGGCGAGGCGCCGGGGAGCAGATTGGGTGGTACATTTCGATGCAGATGGCCAGCACGACCCAGCCGATATTCCTTTTTTGCTGGACGCGCTTTCGGAGGCAGATGTTGTATTTGGTTCCCGCTTTATGCCAGGATCCGCCACGTTGGGGATGTCTCTCTCCAGGCGGTTATTGCTGCGCGTAGCCAGAATATTGCAAAATATCGTTACCGGTGTGACCCTGACAGATGCCCACTGCGGGCTCCGGGCCTTGTCTTGCCTGGCACTTCAAAAGATCCGTCTGACAGAAAGGGGCATGGCCCACGCCACTGAAATTGTTTCGCAGGCAAGCAGACACAAGCTGCGGGTTCGGGAAGTGCCGGCAAGGGTGTCATACACAGACTATTCCCGCTCCAAAGGTCAGTCGCCCCTGGAGGCGTTTCGTATTCTTGGCTCGTTGGTCTTTCGTCGCTTGTTTTAATGTATGATTATGCGTCCCATCCAATTGATTCTGATTCCTATACTGATCCTGGTGATGTTATTTTTTACCCCCAGGTTCCGGCGTTCTCTGTTGTTGCAGATCTCTTTTGTGCTAGCCTTGCTGGTGCTACTGGTCTTCGTCGTAATGCCGGATTGGAGCACAGTAGTTGCCAATCAACTGGGGATTGGGCGTGGGGTGGATTTGATTACTTACCTCGGCTTGCTTTCTCTGGGCACACTTTCTTTGTTGCTGTTTGTGAAGGTTAGGAGGTTGGAGAGCCAATTGGCAGGATTTGTTAGAGAGGAGGCACTCAAAGAAAACTTATAACGAGCTTTTTGATACTATTTATTGGATATTTTTTTATGTGTAATAACCAATCAGTTGGTATAGGATGCTTCTGAGCGTTAGGTTTTGCCTGTTTAGGGAAAGAATGGCAGTTTGAGGGTGAGAGAGTGGTAAGTTTGATCATTCAATGATCTGGAACTATTTCATTTTTTCACATGAAAGCTTTTTTCCCTTTTCGTTCTTCCTGGCTTCTTTTTGTTCTATTGCTTATTGCGTCAGTACCCAAGGCATTTCCCCAATGCCAGACGCTTCCCGAGCCTCAGTTTTTTAATTTCTCTCAAGAGTCTGGCAACATGGGAGAGGTAAATTCCGTGTACAGATTTACATCTGTCCTCCCGGGGGTAGATGCCCTGATAACCATTGAGTCTAAATGGAACACATCCCTGATTGCGATGGATTTGACCGAAACGGGCAGCGATGGAAACTGGCAGCCCCATGTCAACCTGGACTGGCAGTCGAACGCCGGAAATGTCGGCTTTATGGATTTTGCCATTCGGTTTGTCAATGCCGGAACCACCGATGCTGTACCGGTGAGTGAAATCGCTTTAACAGCCGTTGATGTGGATGGGGACAACTACAGGTTGCGGGAAGGCGTCGGATTCACCCACGTCAACACATTTGAGTTAGAGAATCCTACCAGACTAATCTCCTACGAAGACGAGGCTTTTACGATCTTTGATGCATCGACGGTGGACAACAAAACCGGGATCCACACTTCGGCCACCGAACACATGGTTACGGCGAAGGCTTTCGGAGCAACTGAAATTGGGGTGAGGTGTCAGATAACCGCTAATCCCGGCTCTTCGGGATGGTCGAATGCCCAGGATCGAATGTTTTCATTTACCTTTGACCCCTGTATTCCTGAAACCTACATCATCCCCAACTCTTTTCCTGTGGAAATGGGCGAATTTGCAGGGGAAGCAAAAGACGGACGGGTGAATCTCACCTGGATGACGTTTTCGGAATTGAACAATGATCACTTCGAAATTCAGCGTTCAGATGATGGTCGTTTGTTTTATCCAGTAGGAGAAGTACAGGGACATGGCACCACCGAGGAAGGAAAGAAGTATGCTTTTTGGGATCAGCGTCCAAATGCTGGGGTGAATTACTACCGACTACGCCAGGTTGATTTTGATGGGCAGTTTCAGTACTCATCCGTTGTTGAAGTCAAGCTAGCCGATATGGGATACAATCTGAGTCTGTGGCCGAACCCGGCACATAGCGAGTTGTTTGTGAGGATGCCCGCAGAGGTAACGGTTGATGAATTGAGCCTGATAAGTCCTACCGGGCAATCCTATCTCATCCAGCATGAAGCATTTTATGGGGATGAGCTGAGAATTGACCTGATGATGTCTGATCTGCCGTCTGGAATCTATTTCCTTCGTATGAAGTTGGACGGTCAATGGCAAAAGGGAATGTCTGTCCAGATTCAGTCATTCTGATGGAAGACAGATTTTGGGTGTAGCTCAAGAACCGAATGTTAGAGATAGAATCAGAGGGAGCAAACTGCTGCCTCTGATTCTTCGTAATGAGGTTGCCTATGCACCAATAAGCGTCTATATTTGCGAAGCAAACAGGGCCTGTAGCTCAGTTGGTTAGAGCACCTGACTCATAATCAGTAGGTCCCCGGTTCGAGCCCGGGCGGGCCCACCAGACAAGAGGAATTCGAAACGATCGAATTCCTCTTTTTTATTGGTGTAAGACCAGCGTGTTTTTTGATGGCTAAATGGGGACATGTGAGCGAATAGCATGCTCTCATTCTCAAAATCTTACCTCTTAAAACAGAGATATTCTGTGAATTTTGATCCTACAACTTCCAACCAAAAAAATACTATTCTTTGTACTATCAATCTGAAAAACTGTATCTTGGGATTTAAAGGCTGTCGGTAACCCAGGCAAATCGGCGG
>CAZLKP010000364.1:0-1132 GCA_964560095.1 uncultured Bacteroidia bacterium | reverse complement strand
TCAGCATATGAGAACCTAATTTTGTAGAACCTTAACCTTAACCTTATTCCAGTTATGATGAAGCGTTATTCTCTTTGGCTATTCTTCTGTATGATTTTAACAGTGGGATGGTCTCAAAATCTCCCGTTGGTCGATTTTACCGGCTTTACGGGCTCTAATCTGTCAACTATCCACCCCGGGTGGTCGGAGGGCACCGGGTTTTCGACACCTACCGGCACTTCTTCTGTATGGGTCAATGACGATTTTGCTAATGTTGGCGCCAACGGCACCTCGGCCAAAATCAACCTCTTCACCACTAATCGTGATGAGTGGTTGATCAGTCCTGTTTTTCTGGCCAACGCTAACTCTGTTCTGTCATTTGACCTGGCATTGACCAACTTTGCAGCGACAACAGCCGGCAATTTTGGTTCAGATGATTCTCTGGATCTCAGAATATCCACCGATGGTGGATTGACCTGGAGTTCTCTCTTTACCTGGACTGCAGCCGGTCCTGCTATCAGCAACACCGGTCAGCAGGAAATTTTCCCGCTGGGTGCTTTTGCCGGACAGAACATCCGGATTGCTTTCTATGGAAGCGATGGACCAGTCAATGACCCTGAAGATATTGATGTATTCATTGACAATATCCTGATTCTTAACCCGCTTTCAACGGACCTGACAGTCACACAGATCTTGTCTCCACTGGCTCCAGCTTGTTATGGCGCGAATGAAACCATTACGCTGGAAATTCAGAACACCGGCCTGTCACCGCTGGATTTCGGTGCAAATAATACGCCGATAGGGGTGGACCTCACTGGAGCAGGTACTGCTTCTTATTCAACTACCCTGAATTCAGGAACCCTGGCCCTAGGGGCAACACAGGTGGTGACTGTCACAACTGCAGGGGATTTTTCTTCTCCTGGTGCCTACACCGTTACAGGATACGCCACGTATCCTGGTGATCAGGCGGCATCGAATGACACGACCACAGCTTCTGTGAATTCATTGCCTACGCTCGTGGCACCGTTCACAGAAGACTTTGAGTCTGCTTCAGCAGGCTCCCCGGGAACTTTTCCTACCGGGTGGACGATGCTCAGCCAGTCTTCATACGAGTGGTATGTAGAGACTGATGGAACCACCAATTCTTTCAGCA
>CAZLKP010000363.1:0-4856 GCA_964560095.1 uncultured Bacteroidia bacterium | reverse complement strand
GGTGCCGGAAGGTGCCTGCTGTATGCCTGCACTGGCAGGGGCCTCTACCCTGCCTCTCACCTGGCTGGATGAGCCAGGCCATTGCCCATACGCCCATGTCTGGATGGATGCCGGAACCGGCCTCAACGCTGCGGCAGCAATTCTGATGACTGGACGACTGGATCTGAATACCCACATTCATGTGGTGCAGGCAGCAGGAACCCCACATGAGTTCTCCCAGCTTCTGGACATGGCTGGCTCCTGGTGGGAAGATGTTTTCCAGGAAAAAAGGCCGAAACCGGCGGAATTCTCCCTCTATCAGCCTTCCAGCGCACGGTCTTTTGGCAGTGTAAATGCCACGGTGTGGGCAGAAGTAGAACGGATGGCCCGCGAAGAGGGCGTACTCGTGGATCCGGTGTACACCGCCAAACTCACCCTCACTGCACGACAGCTGATTCCTGGCCTTTCAGGGCTGCATTTGATCGTTCACGGAGGGGGCGGAACAGGATTGATGGGCTTTGCCGGGAAGTAGTTGTCACAGGCCGGATATTTTCCGTATTTGAACAAAAGCAAAAACCCTCCACTACATGCAACCCAACAATGTATTCGCCCTGATGGTGGGCATCGATAAATATCAATCGCCTGTGCCTGCTCTGGAAGGCTGTGTGAATGATATGCGTGCGTTTGCCGACTTTGTCGAACTGCGCACCCGCAACAAAAATATCCCCCTTCACATGAACATCCTGGAAAACCAGAAAGCCACACGATTCAAAATCGTGCAGCAGTTCGAGCAGCATCTGGCTCAGGCAGGGAAAGACGATATGGTGGTATGTTACTTTTCCGGCCACGGATCACAAGAACCGGCTCACACGCTCTTCTGGCCGCTGGAGGAAGACCGAAAGAATGAAACCATCGTCGCTTACGACAGCCGCCAAGCCGACGGCATGGATCTGGCCGACAAAGAGCTGGCCACGCTCATTGATCTGGTGACCAAAAGCGGGGCTTCCGTCACCGTGGTGATGGACTGTTGCAACTCTGGGTCTGGTACACGAGCAATGGCCGTAGAATCCACCCCAGCCAGGACCCGAGTCAGACAAACACCTGATTTTACAAAGACGCGAACGCTTGATAGCTACATTCTCCCCAGGGACCTGATCAGCAGCCGGGGAGCCTTTCACTTTGATCAGCCGTCCACCTCCAAGCTGGTCGTACCCACGCCGCGCCACGTGGCGCTTTCCGCCACACAACCCTTCCAGTTGGCCAAAGAAACCTGGCTCGGAGGCTCCCCAAGAGGTGTTTTTACCTACAGCCTCATGGAAGTGCTCGAAAAATCGGTCGGGGAAGTTTCCTACATGGATGTCATCCGCCAGGTACGGAGCCTCGTCAAGCAACGGACCACCAATCAATCCCCGCAGATCTATGCGCCTGACCCCTCAGATCTAGATCTGGCATTCCTCGGAGGAGCTACTACCCGGGGCATTAATTATTACTATCTGTCTCATCACAGTAGCCTGGGCTGGCAGATCGACGCCGGAGCCACGCATGGGATTCCATCGCATGCACGTTCCGACACCCGCCTGGCTGTCTATCCGCCCTCTGTCCCGGACGAAGACCTCAGTGATCCCGAAAAAGCCATCGGAGAGGTTTCGATTAAGGAGGTCAAACCAGCATCCAGTTTTGTGCGCCCCGAAGGTCGCCTGGAACTGGACAAGACGCTTTCCTACCGGACCCGTATCAGCGAAATGGATATGGAGCCCCTTCTGGTGCATGTGCGTGGCGACGATTCCCATGGGGTAAATACTGCCATTGCAGCCCTCAACGAACCCGGTGAGCCTACCATGTTTCTGGAAGCGACAGAAAACCCCTCACAGGCCGATTACCACATCATCGCCAAAAACCAGCAATACGTGGTCATCCGATCTACCGATGCAGATGATCAGCCGCTAATTGAGCAGGTGGATGGATACTCTCCGGAGCAGGCCCGGACGGTCACAGAATACATGGTCCACATTGCCAAATGGGAACGGGCCTTTCAGATGAAAGACCCTGGAAGCCGACTCGCAACCAATGCCATCCAGGTGGACCTGTTGAAGGAAGGATCGAACGATGTGATCCAACCCGGACCGGAGGGGTATGTTTTTGAAACCAAGCCCAATGCTTCTGAGGATGCCCTGCCGTCGTTTCGGGTGCGGCTGACAAACCGGTCCGGCGAAAAACTATTTGTCGCCTTGGCCTATCTGGGAAGCCAGTTTGAGATTGAGCCTTCTCTCCTGGCCCAGGGGGGATTATGGCTGGATCCGGGTGCCGAGACCTTCGCCCTCAATGGACGCACCTTTGCCGTTGGCATCAGCCAGGCTCACCACACCCTGGGCCGCACGGAAGCGATCGAAACCTTCAAAACGGTCTTCAGCACGGAAGAACTGAATCTGGACCCGCTTCGGCAAAAGGCCCTGAAAGAACCAAAAGTATCTTCCCGGTCTGCTCAGCCAGAATCTACCAGAGGACTCATCTTCGACAATACTCAACGTGGATCCAATGAGGCTGCTTGGAATGCGTTTGAAACCATTGTGGCCGTGAGCGTGCTATGATGTTTCGATTTGTAGCAAGGAATTACCATTTTCGTTTGCGCTGATCCGGTCCATGTGTTCGCCCGGATGTCTAAGATCAGGTATGGAATCGATCCAGCATTACATCAAAGAGGGGATCCTGTATGAACCGGTCATCCCCGATATTTACAAATGGCCGATTGCGGAGTTGTTTACCCACAAGGACCAATTCCTGGGAGAGGTGATTGAGGATGCCATGGAACGGCTGAAATTGTATGCCAAGGAGCAAAATCAGTCGGTTTCGGATGTGATTGCGCGGACCATGTTTCTGGAGCAAACCCGGATGAAGGAAGACCCCTGGAAAGTGGACCCCAAGGATGAACCAAAGTTCTGGTCACAGATCAAAAAAGAGCTCGTGCTCAACGAACAGATCGAGCAGAATCCCGATTCATTCGATGCCCGCACTCAGCGCATGCTCCGGGACATCAGCAGCCGTTATGCGGACGAAATCGTCAATACCTTCAAGCCCGGTTCTTACCATTTTGCCAAACGGTTTCTCCCCTTTTTCTTCTCCACCCTCCTCAATGCCTCTGCCGGCAAAACCTTCAAATCCCTGATCTGGCATAGTGTGCAGCTTCAAGAACGGGTGCATTTGCTGGGACATATTGAAGAAATCCGCAATCTCACCACCAAAGGCACCGTAGTCCTGGTTCCTACCCACCTGAGCAATGTCGATTCCATCCTCGTAGGGTGGAGCCTTCACGCCATTGGCATGCCAGCCTTCATCTACGGCGCGGGCCTCAACCTGTTCAACAACAATGTGCTGGCGTATTTCATGAACCGCCTTGGGGCATACCGAGTGGACCGAAGAAAGCGAAATCCCATTTACCGAAGCACCCTGGATGCTTATTCGACCATCGCTATTCAGGAAGGCGTGCACAGCCTGTTTTTTCCGGGAGGCACTCGATCACGCTCCGGAAAAATCGAGAAAAACCTCAAACTTGGCCTCCTCGGTACGGCCATGGAAGCCCAGCGCCGCAATTTCCTCACCAAACCCCGAGGGGTATCAGAAAAGATCTTCGTGGTACCGCTCGTCATGAGCTATCACTTTGTACTGGAAGCCAATACCCTGATCAAACAGCACCTTACCCGCACCGGGCAAGAGCAGTATTATATCCTCAACGACGAAGCGGCCTCCTACCGCAAATTTCTCAGTTTTATCTGGTCATTTTTCCGCTCCAGTTCCGATATCGCTATGTCTTTTGGCAAGCCCATGGATCTCTTCGGCAACTTTGTCGATGAAAACGGAGACAGCTTTGATGCCAGCGGTAAAACCGTAGATATCAAGGCCTATTTTAAGTCAGGCGGAAAAATCACCAAGGACCAGCAGCGCGACAACGAATACACCCGCATGCTCGGCGAACGGCTGGTGGACCGTTATCACGTCGAAAACCATGTGTTTTCCAGCCATCTTGTGGCTTACGTGGCCTTTGAAATGTTGAAGAATAAACATGCCCATCTCGATATTTATGGCTTGCTAAGGCTCCTGGATGAGGACCGGAAAATTATCCGGTCAGAATTTGCCGAAACCTGTGACAGGGTCATTGCCCGGCTGCGGGTTCTAGCTGATCGCGGCAGGGTGCATCTCGCCCGTCACATGATCAATGACACAGCTTCCATCATTGAGCATGGCATCAAAAACCTGGGCATTTACCATCAAAAACGGCCCCTAACCTATATCGATGAGTCTCTCATGGAGACTGAAAGCATGAGCCTTCTCTACTATTACCACAACAGACTCGAAGGATATGGCCTCCACCTCTACATCTGATGTACCGGTAGGCGTCATTGGCGCCGGAAGTTTTGGGCTGATTGTCGCCAATCTGCTGGCGAAAAACAAGAAGGTCATGCTCTACGCAAGGCGCAGGGAAGTCGTGGATACCCTCAACAGCGATCATGCCTACCATGGCAAAACATTGGATCATTCGGTGAGAGCCACACATGACCTTGCAGAGATTGCTGGCACCTGCCGGCTGTTGTTTCCAGTGGTGCCCTCCGAGAACTTCCGCTCCCTGATGCGGGATCTAGCTCCGCATCTATGCCCAGATCACCTGATGATTCATGCCACCAAGGGCTTTGACATTGAGCTCAAAGAAGGAGAAACCATCCAGTCCCTACAGTCGCTGGAAAAAGAGCGGCCTGCAGACGCGAAACAGGGTCGGAATGATGCCGGACGCCAGGCAGCGGAAGATGCCGCGGCATCAGGTGAAGGCCGACGATCGCCGTCATCGGGCGCATCGCGGACACCGGAACAATCGCAGGCAAAAGGCG
>CAZLKP010000362.1:0-4892 GCA_964560095.1 uncultured Bacteroidia bacterium | reverse complement strand
TCCATGATGTGTTTGAATACATCATGAAACACATTCAAGGAGAGATTCGGTTGCAGCCTGTAGCTGAAATTGCAGCCATGACTCCTTCTGCATTCAGCCGGTTTTTTAAGCGGCAGACCAGCAAAACACTGACGGATTTCGTGCTGGATATCCGTATATCGGAAGCTTGCAAGCACCTGGCTGAAGGTGACAAGCCCATCGGAGAAATCGCCTTCCAATGTGGGTTTCACAACCTGAGCAACTTCAACCGCCGCTTCAAGGAGAGAAAGGGGATGCCCCCCCGGCAGTATCGGAGACAGTTCAAAAAACGATGATTTTTTACCTCCGGGTGTAATCCGTCGCCCGAAGCCCGGTACTCCTTCCACTATAACCAAGACTATGACCACACTTTTTTCGACGTTGTATTTGCTGTTGTTTCAGCAGTCAACGATCCCCCGATGGCATTCACCAGCTACCATGCGCCATCAATATTGGCTTGCCTGGAGACATCCATGTACAAGTGCGTGCCAGCCTCCAGAATGGACGCTTGTGTTCCGCGTTCAATAAAGGGGAAGAGCTTCAATATGAGATGGAGAATACAGATAATGGGCGTGAAAAATGGCAGGTGCTACAATTAGGTAGCGATAGCTCTGAATACTTGATTAAATCACACAATGGCGAGGTGAGTATCAATTTACCAGTAGCGAGAAAACATCATCAAAAAAAGGAGGCTAGGCTATCTCAATCGTTTCCTCAGTACCTCTAAGTCTCAAAGCTGAGACACAAAGGCCGCTATATTCTCAATAATTAGCGGTCTTTGTGTCTCCACAGCTTTTCCAGGCCGTGATGATTCGCACTTATGAGACAACATCCTTTTTTGATCTCCAGGGGCTTTATTTCATCGGCTGTATCGTGTAACCGGCTTCGCGAAGGAGATTGATGACGCCTTTGTCCCCCATCAGGTGGCCGGCGCCGAAGGCGAAGAAGGTGGGCATGGTAGCAGCCTGCTCTTCGATGACCGGAATCCAGTTGAGGTTTCGCTGATCCAACATCAGATCTTTGGCAGCTTCATCCATTTCCGGGGAATCTACGATATACTGATAGAGGCCCTGCAGGTCCTGAACTACGTAGAGTTCCGTCATGGTCCGGAAGCGAATACGCTCGTTGGGGAAGTCTTCGACATAGGCCATCAGCATATCGATCTGGTCCTCTACCGGGATTTTATCGACCATGCTGAGCTGATCTTCTACGGTTTCCACACCTGTGACTTCCATGTCCAGCTCCTTGGCTTTTTCCACGAGCACCATTTCATAGGCTACGGGGTCGCCTTTGATCATTTTGGTGAGCATGGTGGAGGTGAGGAGCATGGGCTTCATTTTGCCAAACATGGCGATGGGCTGGTTGAGAGAATCCTTGAAAAAAGTTTTGATCATTTGGTAATTCTCTTCGGAAACCAGGTCTTTCAAACTCTGCCCATCTTCCATCATGGAGCCTTTCATCATCTTCATCATCATACCGGGATCGTCCATGTCGATTTCGAGCATGAGGTGCTGGGTTTGATTCAGCGCATTGGTCCAGGCATCAGGGAAAATGAAATCATCGCTACCAATGAGGTGGATGGTGCCGAAGAGGTAGCTGGGTTCTTCAAGCCCGTTTCCGCTGATTTGCCAAAGGAGAGACTGGTTGCTGTCATTGACCTCCATTCCGGAGCCGGGAGAGGATTCCTCTACGGCAGCATCGGTCATAGTGGCTTCTGAGGCATCGGCTACCTGCCTGGAGCTTTTGCAGCCAGCAAGGGTCGCCATGGTGACCATGGCAAGAAGGGCGAGTTGTGATAAGATTTTCATATTAGCTTGGGGTGTTTAGAAAGAATTATTCTAGAGAATTTTCGGGCAGTGTTTCCTTCAATTCAGATTGAACAGATTTGAGTTCATCGAGGTGATTGCCATAGAGTTTCTTCATGTACCAGGCAGTAAATTTCACAGCAAGAAATCCATACACTACGGTGACAACGGCCAAGATCGGATATATCTGCCAGGGCAGATCCTCATATCCTTTTCCATTTTCAAGTCGGGCAAGGGTGAAGCCATAAAAGATACCGATGGTACCCAGGACCGGCACCACATAGACCATGAATGACTTATACAGAGAAAGATAATGATCAAGCTTTTGGATATAGGTGTCGAGAGAATGAGCCAGATCCTGGCTGTAATCACTCCGGACAAAGGTTTTGACCTTATACCAATATAGGAGACCGTTGGTGGGGAAGAGCAGGACAAAGAGCAGCCATTCGGCCCAGTGAACGGGCATGTCGCGGAGGGCAAACCAGCCGAGGACTAGGACAGCGAATGCCACGAGGAGAATGATCTCACTCCAAACATTTCTCCGGATTTTTCCCATGGCGGTCTGGCTTCGCTTGTTGAGCATATCGCGAAGCTGTGACCGATCGAATTCGGGGTCAGAATCCGGGTCTGCATGCCATAATATTTTCAGTTCGTCCAGTTGCATATCTACACTTCCCGCAAATGAGGTGAGAGAATGTCTTTCAGTTTTGCTTTTATCCGATTAATCTTTACCCCGACATAATTGGTGGTGATTCCGATCACATCTGCGATTTCATCATAGCTGTACTCCTCCAGATACAACATGATGATGGCCCGTTCCACATCCGACAGCATGCCGATGGCCTGATAGAGGAGCTGTCTGTCTTCCTCCGCATCCGGATTAGGCATATCGGCGGCTGCCTGATAGGCCATGCTGTCCAACTCGTCGGTCAGCGGACGGCGCGAGGACTTGCGAAAGCCCGAAATCGCGGTGTTGAGCGCCACCCGATACATCCAGGTACTTATCTTGGATTCGCCTTTGAAGGATCCGAAGGCTCGCCAAAGCTGAAGCAGGATTTCCTGAAACAGATCTTGCCGGTCTTCTTCATCGTGGGCATACATCCGGCACACCTTGTGGATGATCCGCTGGTGGTTGGAAATGGTCTCAAGAAATGGCTCCTGCTGCTTCACGGAAGTCAAGTCTGAAAGTTTCTTCTATTGGTAGATAGGAATGTTAAAACCTTACAGACATGAATAAGTTTTTTTTAGAATATGTATCTTCGTCATCATTTAGACCGCATAAACAATCAGAATCAATCAGTCGCATCGACTACATGACGAGTTGACAAGTCCGTTGACATCTCACTTTTTTCATATTATTGTTTCACCACTTCACGCCTGATCATATGGCTTCCGTAACTCTCAAAGGTACCCCCTTCAATCTCGTCGGAGATCTTCCCGAATCCGGAGAAGCACCTGATTTTTCGTTTGTCAAATCCGATTTGTCAGATGGAAAAATGAGCGATTATGCTAATAAAGTCAAGGTCCTCGTTGCCGTGCCGAGCCTGGATACCGGTGTATGCCAAACCGAAACCCGAAAATTCAACGAGGCGCTTTCCACCCGCCAAGGGGCTGTGGGCCTCATCATTTCCAAAGATCTGCCCTTTGCGATGAATCGCTTCTGCGAGGCAGAGGGCATTGAGAATGTCGTGATGGCTTCCGACTTTCGCGAGGGTGCATTTACCAGTACCTACTATACCCAAATCGCCGAAGGCCCATTCAAGGGACTGAGTGCCCGTGCTGTTTTTGTGGTAGACCAAAACAACGCCATCCGTCACACAGAGCTTGTGGGCGAGATTGCCGATGAGCCCAACTACGATTCGATTCTCGCAAAAGTTGATGAACTGTTGTAGCCGATCCTGACGACAACGTTTTCGCTGAAATCCATGCCCGGTAGTATTCCTGCCGGGCATTTTTTGGTATTTTTCAAGCCTGACCAGTCTGATCGTCCTTGTCGTGAATCCAAAATTACACCCCTATGAACCATTTGACTCCTACTACGCTGGTTTCACTCTTCCTGCTGTTTACATTCAGCAGCTGCCAGCAGCAACCTTCACATCTGTCTGCTTCGTCGCCAGATGAAGGCATTTCTGTAGAAGTGTTTCTCACAGGAAATGCACAGCCAGCTTATCTGGTGAAAAAGCAGAATGCCGTCATCATCGATACTTCTACTCTTGGAATTGAATTTGACGCCTTTTCCATCGGGGAGGGAATGAGCATGGGGGCAGCAACCACCACAGAAAAGTCTGATCCTTGGGAAATGCAGTGGGGGGAGCAACGGGAGGTAGAAAATACCTGGACAGAACTCTCCGTGCCTTTTTCTCCGGCTCAAGGAAGCCAGGGAGCTTTTGATCTTGTATTCCGGATTTACAACGACGGACTAGGATTTCGGTACGAAATCGCCGGGAGCGACAGGGTAACCATCCTGGACGAACATACCCAGATTAATCTCACATCCGACCCGATGGTCTGGTGGATTCCCGGCGACTGGGATTCTTATGAGCACCTCTACAACACGACACGATTTTCCGAAATTGATGCCCTGTCTAAAAAAGATCATCCCAATCTCGCCGCTACCTACATTCCTGAAAATGCCGTCAACACGCCTGTTACCATGAAAACCGATGACGGCCTGTATTTGAGCTTCCACGAAGCTGCGCTGATTGATTACCCCGGTATTACCCTGGCAATTGATGCAGAAAACCTGCTCATGGAGTCTGAGCTGGTTGGAAACAGGAATAATGTGAAGGGTTATATCGGCTTGCCCTTTCACACGCCGTGGCGAACCATCCAGATCTCTGATCGCGCCGGAGACCTGATTGAGTCAAACCTGATCGTGAACCTGAATGAACCCAACAAGATCGGCGACGTGACCGAGTATTTTCAGCCGATGAAATACATGGGCATCTGGTGGCACATGCACCTGGACAAATATACCTGGGACCTGGCTTCCGGCCGCCACGGAGCCACCACCGAAGAGGCAAAGCGCATGATCGATTTTGCCTCAGAACAAGACTTTGGCGGTATGCT
>CAZLKP010000361.1:0-4923 GCA_964560095.1 uncultured Bacteroidia bacterium | reverse complement strand
CGGTCAGGGAGGAGAAGGAGGTACCGGTGGACATGGCGGTGGAGGGTCTTTTGCTATTTACGCCCATTTGAATGGTGCCAATGCCATTCTTGAAGATTGTTTTCTTTCTGCCGGAACAGCAGGCTTGGGTGGTGCTGGTGGTGCCGGCGGTGCTGGCGGCACTGGTGGAACCGGAGGGGAAGGGCTGTTGACGTTTTGGCTGGAGGTAGGCTTTGGTGGGTTTGGTGGTGATGGCGGCAATGGCGGCAATGGTGGTGATGGCGGTGATGGTCATCCTGGCTTGGCTCAGGCATATTTTCTGAATAGTGGCATGCCTCCTTCGGTGTTTGATATCAACACCAATCTGGCCGGGCAGCCAGTGATCAGGGCCTCCAATGTCTCCTGTACAGATGTTTCTGTCACCTTTACCTCTTCCATAGCAGGCAATTGGAATTTTGGTGCAGATGCCACTCCATCGACTACCAGTGGCGCGACTGTATCCACCAGTTTTTCAGCCACCGGGAGAAAGGATATTGTATTCAATGGACAAACATACGCCGATTTTTTACCGATTGAACAGTCTGGAGCGTCTTCTCCGCTGGCTTCGACCACTGCACCTCTGGTGGCGGGTCAATACAGGGTGTGTGCAGGCAGCAGCCTGGATTTTTCTGCCCTGAACGGAGGCACAGGCTACACGTATCACTGGGATTTTGACGGAGGGACCACCCCTACGACCTTATCAGGCGATTCCTATGCGACGGTTAATAGCCTGGTTTTCTCCAATCCCGATACATTCGAGATTGAGCTGAGGTATGAAACGGATTGCTGTGGCATGTCAGTGCCTGACACCATTGTGTTGATTGTTGATCCAGTGCCTGATTTGGTGTTATCAAATGACACATTTATGTGTGCTAGCACGGGAGCTATTCCCCTTCAAGCCGTCGGTGGAAGCCAGTATGTGTGGTCTCCGGCCAATGGGTTGAGCCATACCAGCGGTTCTCAGGTGATGGCCAATCCGACCACGTCTATCCAATACACGGTAACCACCATCAATGACGGAGGGAACTGCTTCGATACGGCTACAGTAGCCGTTCAGGTAGAAGACCTTCATCTGGCTCCCACTGTTGTGGATGCTTCCTGCATCCCAAGCGGCAGCGTAAGTGTGAATGTCAGCGGTGGGTCAGGTAATTATCAATTTGCCTGGTCAGGATTTCCAGGCGTTATCGGCAATACCCTCAATGCTGTTGGGCCCGGACTTTATGGTGTGCAAGTAACCGATGTAATAACCGGGTGCTCAGATTCATCTGATGCTTATGTTGCTCAAACCCCGGGAACCCTCCAGGCTTTTATCGCTTCCAGCCAGCAGGTCACTTGTCATGGAGGAAGTGATGGCTCGGTTGCCGTGCAGGTGAATGGTCAGTCGCAACCCTTGAGCTATGCATGGATCCCCAATGTCGGTACAGGATCAAGTATTAATGGGCTGGCAGCCGGAACGTATGAAGTGACGGTTACAGAGGCGGTCACCGGATGTGAAACCACGGCTCAGGTAACTATTCCGGAGCCCCCTGAAGTTGAATTGGCGATTCTCGCCCAGTCAGCACCTGACTGTAACACGTTCGCCTCCGCCACAGCTAATGCCTCCGGAGGGAATGGTCCCTACAGCTATCAGTGGAACACCAACCCTATCCAATTTTCCTCTGCAGCCAGCAACCTCGAAGCACAAACTTATCAGGTTACTGTGACCGACCAGAGTGGCTGTACAGATACGCTGGATGTAGCGATTCCCGGACCCCAGTCTCCCGTCACCATATCCTTGAATTCTGCTACGGATGCGACCTCCTGCGCAACAGCAGATGGAACCATTTCTGTTCAGGGATCAGGAAGCGGTGGAAATCTCAGCTATGTTTGGGCGACCAATCCTGTTCAGACAGGCCCGACGGCCACTAATCTCCCTCCCGGACCATACACGGTTACTGTTACAGGAAATAATGGTTGCTCAGATGTTTTGGGGGTGACGATTGGTCCTTCCTGCGTGCTCTCAGCTGAGGACTGGACATTGACCGGAAAGGTAGGTGACAACGGGTTTCTGTTGTCGTGGGTACTCCATCATGCTGAAGACATGGAAGAGATTGTGCTTGAGAGATCACGTGATGGGGAAATATTTACAGGTATTTCCAGGGTCGCACATCTAGCAGGTTATTTCCAGGATGATGCAGTTATGCCGGGGCAAACCTACAGGTACCGTCTAGTCGGAAGAGATGCGGAAGGAGTGACCTATCATTCTAATATGGTTGAACTGGGGTGGAATACTCCCGGGGCCTATCCGTTGATTGCCGTGTATCCGAATCCAGTTCGGGATAAACTTTATTCTGAGGTCATTTCCGAAGAATCTGGGACCATGGTCTGTGAACTGTATGCGATAGATGGCCGATTGGTTCGAAGGTTTATGCGTGAAATATATCCGGGAAAATGTACGTTGGAATTTCATCTGAATTCCATTAGTTCGGGATATTATTCGCTGGAATTCAGGTTATTAGGAAACCCTGCTCAAAGATTCCCCGTAATCAAACGATAAAGAATTTGTGTTGAGGTTTTGGTAAGGAGGTCGGCCCGAAAGGGCCGACTGTTTTTTTTCGCGGATTTCCGTAGTTTTATCCCTAGGGATCCGTTTATCTTTCCTCGCTATGAATCATCGATATTTCTTTCTTCTCCTGTTGTTGGTCGCGATGGCTTGCAAAGAAGTTCCACCTGCCATTGACCCGCCTGCACCGGAGCCTGAGTCTCCTCTGGAATTCTTATTGGGAGGCCCTGTCGACTCGTTGAGACTTGATGCGGAAATTCCAGGGCTTGCTCTGGGCATTGTCCGGGGAGAGGATCTTCTGTATGAAGGGTATTTCGGCGTCGCTGAAAATGGTACAGAAATTCCGATTGACCAAAACAGCCGGTTCACAGCCGGCCCGGTGTCCCACATGATTACCGCCATGGCTGTGTTGCAATTGGCTGATGAGAGTAAGCTGGATCTGGATGTTCATGTAGGTAACTATTTGGATTGGGATTTTCGCCATCCTGTCTTTCCCAATGCGACGATTTCGCTGAGAATGCTGCTTTCTCATGTAGGAACGGTGAAAGATGATTCTGCACTTCTGTCCGGTCTGGTTGCTCCCGGGGATGCGCCCGATAACCTAAATGGATTTTTGTCAGATTATTTTCGACAGGCTGGCGCACTCTATTCTCCGGATCATTTTATCAATGACCGTCCCGGCAAAATCTATGAGTTTTCCGGAACAGGCATCGCCCTGGCTGCTCTCGTTGTCGAATCGGTCGAAGGCGTTCCTTTTTCTGTCTGGTGCGAAACCAATCTGTTCGCCAGGCTTGGATTTGCCTCTGACGGCTGGTTTCTGGATAACCTGGTTCCCGATGATATCGTGCTTCCACATGCCTCCCTAAATGGTGATATTTCCACACAGTCTGCCTATGGATATCCGCATTATCCCGCTGGTTTGCTCAGGGTCAATCTACGATCTGCTTCCAGGCTATGGCGGAGCCTGGCATTAAAAGGGGCTTATGGAGGACAGCGATTTTTTGGGGAACCTCAATTCAACGCGCTGAGTGCTGTTTCATTCCCCATCGCCAGCGAACTACAGGCTTTGGGCTGGCAGAAACGGGATGTCGCTGGCAGCCCCCTCTGGTATTCCGGAGGATCTGAGATTGGATTTACCTCTGCTGCTTATCTGGATCCAGCTACAAGCACTGGTGTCGTGATCTTTGCTAATATTTCAGGAAAGGAATCTGAACTGGAGTCCCTTGGGTTGACAGCCCTGAACGCAGCCGATGCTGTTCAGTAATTGTGGCCTCTTCAGCTCCCTACCCCTGGATGATCCTGGAAATACTGTCTGGGTGACTGTCCGGTACACTTTTTAAAGGCTCTGTTAAAGGTGGTTTTTGAATTGAAGCCCGCCTGAAGCGCAATGGCCAGATAGGTTTCCCCCGTCTGCTCCTTCCTCCGAACAATCCGTATGAATTCCTGGACCCGATGTTGGTTGATGAAGTCATAAAAACTTTGATTGAACCCCTCATTGAGAACCCGTGAGATGGTATGGGTGTTGGTTCTCACCTGCTCTGCCAGGTCTGACAGTGTCAGTTCCTGACGTAGAAAAAGCTGATCCTCATGCATGGCTTTTTCCAGCCTGTCTTTGAATATGGACATCTCTTTATCTGCCAGTGGGGCGTCTTTGTATTTGGTCACTGGCTTTGGTAGCCGAAGGATTTCGGGCTGGTGAATGGCCATGTAGCCTAGAAAGAAGTTGGTTCCGGAAAACAATACCCAGGCCAGATTGATGGCAAAGCCGACCACCGGATCTGAAGTCCAGTCTGTGTAGGAGTCCAGGCCAGAGGCGAGGAGGGCAAAAGCCCACACCAGCAGGCAGCTGCCCAGTAGAATCATGACATTTTCCAAATGTGGAACTGGCGAAGCCCCGGATCGGCTGGCCTTGCTCTCCTTCTCATAGCTCCTGATCATCTTCCAACAGCTCCACCAGAACCATACGTTGAAAGGGAGGGCAACGGCGCTGGCGAATCCAAACCAGGGATGAAGCGTTTCGTCAACAATCTGCAGCCGGAATGTTTCTTCTTCCATCACAATAACGGGCGTGTAGGCCAGGATATGGATTGCAGCTGGAATGAAAAACAGCAGCTTTTTTCGCAAAGGATAAGAGGGAAGCTTCAGTAATTCGCGCAAGTAGAAATAAAACAGTGGTGCAAACAGGAACAGAATCCAGTCCGGAATCACAAAAAGCTTCGGTTGCCAGTTGAAAAAATCTCTGTCAAATACCACCGCGCGCCCGATCAGGGCGATAGAGATCAACAAAATGATCATGGACAATCGGTGGTTGGCTCGTTTGTTTTTATCCTGAATGCCATTGATGGCTAAAATCAGTAAAATAC
>CAZLKP010000360.1:1856-4929 GCA_964560095.1 uncultured Bacteroidia bacterium | reverse complement strand
TGTTCTTTGGAAAAGGAATTGATTGGTGCAAAGCTAATACGAATTCAGAGAGTTCCCTGTGTCTTTTTCCTTTGAATGATGTTCGTATAAAAGCGAAGCAAATCTGGCACATGTCCCCCAAGCAAAATTCGATATCGGTCACGATTTATTTTCTGCTTAAGGCTGTTGTAGTCGATTTCTTTCAAGATATCTCCCAGGTGGCCCCATTCTGCTTTCTTCAACACAATCGCAGCTCCAAAACTTCTGGCCATCCAGTGCTGAAACTGAAGGTCTTCAGCAACGATCACCGGGATGCCGGCTTCGATGTAATTGAACAGTTTCTGGCTGGTGCTCCAGCGGAATTTTTGCATAGACCTCCGCGTATCTTCCTGGTAGAACGGTAGAATACCGAAGTGGTACTGGGCCAGAGTTTCCGCCAGATCCTTTTGCGAGACTGACCCATGCAGATGAAAATTAGGGTGCTTCTGTGCCAATTCCCTGTACTCGGCCAGGATCAAATCAGCGAACCGTATGGTGGGCGCAGGATAAATGTGAAGATGAATACCTTGAGGTGAGAGTGTCTCAATGAGTTGATGAAATTTGATGTTTCCAAAGTCCCCATCATCCTGGAAAGAGCCAGCAATACTTCCCGCATAGACGAGATGAATGTCTATCGGGTTGGGCTCTTCTTTGACCTCAATCATATTATCCTCGTCGCAAAAAAGAGGGAAAAACAAGGTAGAGGGGCGATTGGAAATGCCATATTCACGACATGCATTCGCAAGTTCCATGCTGTGGGAGACAAGGCCATCCGCCTGAGCGAGGGCAGCTGCCTCGTGCTTCATATCCACTTGCATATACAGCCGAGGGCTTTTTTTCCCATAGTAGCTCACCCACAAATCCTGTGTATCTACAATTACAGGTAAGTCTGGCCGAACCTTGCAAATTGCTGGCACGTGATAACTCGGAATCACAAAGGCATGAATGACATCAACCCCCTGAAGATCGCGAACGATCCGCTTCACATGCCAGATACTATTGAACTCAAGAATCCGATGAAAGTATGCCGACTCTTTCAGGTAATAGGCCTTTCCTTTCCCGATCAAAATTGAACTGGTAAATTCCTCACTGCGTTGGATCCATTTGCTCATCCTTGGAATTCTGGCTTGGGTATAATCTCCAACAAACAACACAACCTTCTTCCCAGATGCATCGGCCAAATTGATGGGACGTTTGGGCAGAAGGTGAAAATCCAGCCAACCCAGAAGCCAGTAAACGATCAGCTTCACCCGTTTGAGATTCTTTTCCCATAAAAACTGGATCTTTCTGGCCATATCAGGTTGATCTTATTGGCTTTGCAGGCACTCCTACCCATGTTTCTCCAGAAGGAACAGATCGCAACACCACAGCTCCTCCACCAATCACAGCAGATCGCCCTACACGAGCATCTGGAAGAAATACAGCCCCTGTTCCGACAAAAACATAGTCTTCTATCACTACCCTGCCGGATGTATGTACTCCGGGAGAAATCACCACTCCGTCCCCGATGCGATTGTCATGATCTATGGTCGCAGAAGTGAGAATATTCACTGAGTCACCGATGACCGATCCAGTGACGATCGTGGCCTTGGGGCCAATCACAACGCCCGCTCCTAATCTGACGTCTGAGTCGAGGTGAGAGGTTGGGTGAATAGCACTAATCAAAGAAAGTCCGTGTTCCTTAAGCCTGATTCCCAGCTGGTAGCGCCCTTCGCAGTGTGAAATTGCTACGATCCCTCCCTGAATTCCAAGAGAAGTGATGATGGAGGAAAGGTCAGCCATCCCCCCCAATACCGGATACCCCCTAATGGATTGGCCCACTTTTTCAGGATCATCATCAATGAATCCTGCGACTTCATAGGTTTCCATTGCTTCTACGATCTCCAAAACCACCTTTGCCTGGCCGTTTTGCCTGGCTCCAACAATGACAATTTTCATGGAAATGGAATGATTATATATTTGTTACGGCTATGGTATGCCCACGTATGTGCTTCTGAATCATGTCATAAGTTGGCTTGTGATCATTTACCACTGCCCGAAGCTGCTCGATTTCATGACCACTTAGGGCCTTCTTCCATTTTTCCAGCGGATTTCCTTCTGTGGTGGTATTGATAATTTTCATGTGGCTATGGATAATCCTTTCCGTTTCCCTGTGGTGCCTGGGATCCAAGTCAAGGAATTGAAAAATTTTTGTAAGGCTTTCCTTCCAATGGAGAACCATATCTTCATAAAGGACCACTTTGTAGCATGACTCCGGCAAGCCTGCCATATCCTGAAGTGCCAGGGCATTCAGCCTGATCCACATTTCCGGAATCACGGAAAAATCGCCTGGATAACAACGCCCTTCTACCACTCCTTTTGGCTTCACGCCTTCACGCTTCCTGGTGTAGCAGCCATAAGAATCTTCTGGCAGCCAGGACACAATACCCTCTTGCTCATAATTACGGTCAAAGTGAATTTTCATACTCGCACTGTGTCCTTCGATGCTGCGAATGATAAACAGAATCTTTCCATCCGGAAACAACGAATGCACATACCTGAGCTTGTTGGTGAGGTGTGGGGACTTGTTGACTGGAATCAGGTTGTCCCAGTCCAGAAATACCGACCCCTTGCCTTCCCGATAATAGTTTTTGGCCCGCATCAGATGACGCCGAATGGTTTTGGATTTTCTGATAAATTCTGAAAAATATGTGACCATGTTGTGGGCATACTGCGGATGGGCATGCGATTCATCCCGGTAGGCGCAGGGCTCACGACAGGGAGCGCCACCGATCGCAGACCAGATGTCGTTGAGTTCGACACCGATTTTCAACAGTTGAGGGTGCTGGGTCAGCTTGTCAACCAGCATGGAGGTGCCGCTTCGCATACATCCCGCGATAATCAGGGGAGCCGGAAAAACCTTAGGAGTCGGCTCTGACTCCATATCAAGCCACTTTCTTAATCTGGGATGCATCAAAATCGGTTCGGTTCTCTCCGTCAAAGATATGCAATATACAAACGAGATCTTTCAGTATCAGGGCGGCTGGTACCGATGGATGGAATTCCTTAACAGTCA
>CAZLKP010000360.1:0-1846 GCA_964560095.1 uncultured Bacteroidia bacterium | reverse complement strand
AGGAAAATAACCCGTACAACTCTCCTTTGATTTTGTTGATGATCAGTCCAAGATGCTCGGGATTGTCGCGAAAATTTACATCGGCGACATTGAAGTCGATTTTCTTGCCGTAGTTGTACGTTTCATACCAGGCCTCATAACGCTCGTTGAGCCGCTTCAGATAATCAAGCCGGATATTGTCCTCATAATTCCGCCCCCGGGTCTGGATTTGTTCGACCAGTGTCGGGATAGAGGCCCGCAGATAAACCAGAAGGTCCGGCGGCTGCACCATGCCTGCAATAATCTCGAAAAGTTCCCGATAGGTCTCGTATTCCCTGGCCGACATCAGGCCCATGGCAAAGAGGTTGGGCGCAAAAATCTGAGCATCCTCGTAGATCGTCCTGTCTTGCAGGACATTGCGATTCTCTTTTCGGATGGAGAGCAATTTGTCAAGGCGAGATTTCAGGAAAGAAACCTGAAGATGAAAAGACCAACGCTGCATATCCGAGTAGAAATCCATTAGGTAGGGATTCTGGTCGTTATCTTCATAATAGGCTTCAAAACCGAAATACTTTGACAACAAATAGGTCAACGTCGTTTTTCCCGCCCCGATATTTCCTGCTACGCAGATATGCATAGTTGATGAATTAAGACATGCTGGTGATTGAAGGGATGTAGCCGGTTCTTGCACGCACTCGCGCGAGTGTTTGGGTGGCGACTGCACGTGCCTTGGTTGCTCCTTCGGCCAGTTTTTCGTCGATCAAGTGTTTGTTGTTGATATAATGCTGAAACAGCTCCCGCTCTCTGGCAAAGGTTTCTTTCAGAAGCTCCAGAAGTGCTTTTTTCGCGTGTCCGTAGCCATATCCTCCGGCCAGGTAATTCTGCCGCACTCCTTCGATTTGCTCAGGAGAAGCCACCAACCTGTACAACTGAAACACATGGCAAGTATCTGGGTTTTTGGGCTCTTCCAGCGGTGTGGAATCCGTTACGATAGACATCACCTGCTTTGTTAGCTGCTTGTCTGACCGAAACAACTCAATGGTATTCTGCTTGGACTTGGACATTTTTTCCCCGTCAATGCCTGGCACCACCATCACCTGCTCATCAATTTTTGCATCGGGTATCACAAAGGTGTCTTCCCCATAAATATGATTCATGGAAGCAGCGACGTCTCGGGTAAATTCCAGATGCTGCTTTTGATCTTTCCCGACCGGAACGATGTTGGTATCATAGAGAAGGATATCTGCAGCCATCAACACCGGGTAGGTAAACAGGCCCGCACTAACCTGCGAAACCCGACCGGCCTTGTCTTTGAACGAATGGGCCAGTTTCAGGCGGTTGTACGACATGAAACAGGACAAATACCAGGTGAGCTCAGTCACTTCGGGCACATCGCTCTGCCGATAGAATACAGACCGCTCCGTATCCAGCCCACACGCCAGCCAGGTGGCCGCCACCTCATAGGCATTCTGCCTGATGACTTCACCGTCCTGGATGGTGGTGAGTGAGTGCAGATCGGCAATAAACAGAAAGGACTCGTTGGAGGGATCGTTGGCCAGCCGGACTGCCGGTAGAATGGCGCCAAGAAGGTTGCCAAGATGGGGCATGCCCGTGGCCTGAATGCCGGTGAGAATACGTGCCATGTAGGAGAAAAAACGATTGGTCAAACAGGTGATTCAGGCACGAACTTAAAACAAATCCCCTTAAGTCAGAAACGCCCATGTTGGATGTTCTCACTTCCGGAATTATCTTGTGAGCGTTTGTGAAACGGCCGAGAATATGGATGATGTAACAGGGATCGTGGTCCGGAATCTCAGGAAGGCCTTTGGCGATAAAGAAGTGCTCAAAGGCATTGACTTTCATTTCG
>CAZLKP010000359.1:0-4978 GCA_964560095.1 uncultured Bacteroidia bacterium | reverse complement strand
TGTCGCTATCCTCGTCGTCGTTGATGACAATGGCATTGAGCAAGCCCTTACCACGGACATGGGTGAGAAGATCCGGGCGCTGCTCAATGAGCGCATTCATTCTGCTACGGAAAACCTTGCCCGCCTTCTCTGCCCGGTCGGACAGGTTTTCATCTACCAGTACCTGAAGCGCAGCCATGGCCACTTTGCAGGCCAGCGGATTTCCCCCGTACGTCGAGCCATGCTCCCCAGGTTTGATCGACAGCATGACTTCGTCATCCGCGAGAATCGCCGAAACCGGCAATACGCCCCCCGAGAGGGCTTTGCCCAGAATCAGAATATCGGGGCGAACACCCTCGTGGTCACAGGCGAGCATTTTGCCCGTCCTGGCCAGACCTGTCTGTACTTCATCCGCAATAAACAGGACATTAGCTGCCCGGCACAGGTCATAAGCCTCCCTCAAATACCCATCGTCCGGAACGACAACACCGGCTTCTCCCTGAATGGGTTCCACCATGAAAGCAGCCACATTCGGATCTTCCAGAGCGGCCCCCAATGCATCCAAATCGTTGTAGGGGATCACTTCATAGCCCGGCATGTAGGGCCCAAACCCCTGAAAGCTGGAGGGGTCGGTAGAGGACGAAATTGCAGCCAGCGTTCGCCCCCAGAAATTCCCTTCCACAAAAATAACTTTTGCCTGATTCTGAGGAACGTCTTTGACGGTGTAAGCCCATTTCCGGGCCAGCTTGAGAGCTGTTTCACCACCTTCCACACCAGTATTCATCGGCAACACCTTATCGTAGCCGAGCAGATCCGTGATGTATTGCTCATAAGGCCCCAGCACGTCATTGTAAAAGGCGCGGGAGGTGAGGGTCAAAACAGAGGCCTGATCGGTCAAAGCCTGGACGATTCTGGGATGACAATGCCCCTGATTCACAGCCGAATAGGCAGAGAGGAAATCGTAGTATTTGTTGCCTTCCGGGCTCCACAGATAAACCCCTTCACCCCTGGACAATACAACAGGAAGCGGATGATAATTGTGTGCGCCGTGCTGATCTTCCAGGCGCTTGGCTTCTACGGAACTAATGTGAGTATCTGCGAGCATGTGATTAATGAGTCGAATGTGAGACAATGCACCCGAAGTGAATCGCGGGCAAGCCCAAAGATACAGAACAATGCTAAGGAGCCCAACCTCAAAGATAGCGTTCGCGGAGAATCTGGAGATGGTGCTGCTCGTGCCCGGCCAGAATCGCTATCTGGGCCCGAAGGGATACAGGATGGCCATCAGCGATTCCAGAAAAATGGTATTGGTCTTCCTGCCAGGGCTGGATCATCATCATCGTGGAAATACGAACAGATCCATACTCCGCCAGCAGGTCTTCGGGGTTGCGATCATGAAACCGACCCGAAAGCACGTAGGGATTCTGCTCAAATCCTGCCAGGGGCGTTTGATCGCCTCGACTGATGCGAAACGCACGATAGGTAAATATCCTTTCGGCATCAATCATATGCCCCAAAACCTCCATTGGAGACCATTTCCCTGGTGCATAGCCAACCTGCATCCGCTCATACGGATATTCACCAAAAAAAGTAGCTACCTGGGCAGCGCTTTCCTTGAGTAGGGCAGGCACATCCTGTCCACTGACCAGGGATACATAGGTTTCATAAAACGGATGATATTCCTCAGATGGAATGGCCCAGAATTGGTTCATGAGCTTGTGGTCTTCTTCCATATACGAAAGGTGTAGGCATATTCATTTTTCTCATCCGCTTGCTGCGCATTGACCGACACCAGGGCCCAGGCATCTCCCGGCTCAAATGCCAGAAAGGTATCCCCATCCACATCAGCGTGGACCAGGGTTTCGTACACCCTGTCGGCCAGATCTGCCTCCAGTGCCTGCTGATAAATGGTTGCCCCACCGATGATGAAGGCCTGTTCCTCCTGCGCGACCGCTTTCAGGGCCTCCTCCAGCGAGTGTACCACCTCCACACCATCAGCATTCCAGGCTGGATTGCGGGTAATAACAATGTGGCGCCGCTTCGGCAAGGGCTTCCCGATAGACATAAAGGTCTTTCTACCCATGATGATGGTGTGCCCTGTCGTGAGTTGCTTGAACCACTTCAGATCCCCTGACAATCTCCAGGGGAGATCATTGTTGAGACCAATAACATTATTTTCTGAGCGGGCAAAGATGAGAGATAGCATGGATTCGGGACTTGGTAGGATGCGGTATGGGGTAAGGAGTTCAAAGAAAATAAAAAAAGTGTGTTGCAGGTTAGTCAAACACTCCCTTCACCACCAACTTACCAGCCTCCTGCTGAAGGGCTGGCAATTCGAAACAGTCAAAAACACCTAATTCCATCGTAGGGGAATTTGCCAGGCTTTCATTGCACTAATGTTGCGAGAAATACCAGGTGATTGATGATTCGACAAAGCTATGTGCCATCCGGATTTGCTCGGATGTCGTTATTCCTTCCAGATCTGCCAGGGACAATACCGCTCCCTTCCAACCACCACTGAGTTCCCACCTTCCAGATTCCAGAGCAGGTGCCTGTTCAAAGGCAAAGCTGTCAGTATCTTTCCGGTAAGGTGCCAAATACAAATAGGGAGCACCAACCATGCTGTCTTCCATGGCCAGCCCAAATCCCACACCCAGCCAATCCGTCGGCTCGACATAGATTCCGGTATCAAAATGATGCGGCCAGATCCGTATTTCTGCCTCCATCTGCACATACCTGAGCATGTCTGAGGCAATCAAATTGGCCAGGGCACGGAATCGGATCCAAGATGATTGTCCCTCTTCAGAAAGCGCAGAGATCTTATCGCCGGAAAAAGGGTACACCGGGATTTCGTAATGCATCGCCTCGCGGAATGGATCCTTGTTTAATCCAGGAGGTAGGCTCGTGGCTAATTCCTGTTCGATTTCAACCACTTGTTTTCCAACAGCGGATACCTCTACGATGACCTGCAATTTCGGGGTAATCCATTGAAATGTCAGGCTTGGTATGTGTAGCGCCAAAATCAACCGATCCCCGTTGTGATCAATCCAACGTCCATATAGCCTGCTGCTCATCAGATCAAAAGCCAGATTGATATGGCTATCGTCTTCTTTTGGGGGCACAAAGCTTCGGTTGGCTTTGGCAATGATCTGGGAAAGGAGATGTATCTGCTGATCAGTTTTGTTGTATGCCTGCATATGGGATTCCAGTTAATTGGTGAATCTGATGATCGATGGTGGACAAATCGTCGAAGGCGAAGTCGCTCAGACTGTGATGCCCACAGGCTCTCGCAATCACTTTCATGAGTTCAGTACTGGCTTCAAAGAACCGTGCAAGTTGTTTGGCCGACTGATCAACAATGATTCGGCTGCGAAGAGATTCCTTTTGCGTGGCGATGCCTACGGGGCAATTGTTGGTGTGGCAGGCGCGCATTCCCAGGCAGCCGATGGCTTGCAAGGCTGAGTTTGACACAGCAATGGCATCGGCTCCCAGCATCATGGCTTTAGCAAAATCTTCCGGCACCCGCAGTCCTCCGGTGATGATCAGGCTGACGCCCTCAGCTTCACAGCGATCGAGATGCTTTCGGGCCCGGGCCAATGCCGGAATAGTCGGTACATTGATGTTGTCGCGGAGAATGATCGGGGCCGAACCAGTTCCTCCTCCCCTGCCGTCGAGAATGATGTAGTCCACCCCAACTTCGAGGACAAAGTCAATATCTGCTTCGATGCGACTGGCCGCTATTTTAACCCCAACTGGGATGCCACCGGTCTGCTCTCTGACCTGCTGGGCGAATTCCTGAAAGTCTTCAGGCGTTTTCAGGTCCGGAAAAGCAGCAGGCGAAATGGCCGTTTGGCCCACCTGGATTCCACGAACCTCTGCGATTTCTTTGGTCACTTTGTGGCCGGGAAGATGCCCGCCTGTCCCTGTTTTGGCTCCCTGGCCTGCTTTGAAATGAAACGCCTGGGCTTTTTTCACTTTTTCCCATGAGAATCCAAATTTTCCTGAGGCCAGCTCATATAAGTATCGACTGTTGGCCTCTTGTTCTGCGGATAGCATTCCACCCTCTCCGCTACAGATGCCTGTTCCAGCCATCTCAGCCCCTTTGGACAGGGCAATTTTGGCCTCTCTGGATAGCGCGCCAAAGCTCATGTCAGAGACAAATATTGGCAGAGCCAGGCGAAGGGGTTGCTGTGCGTTGGGCCCAATAACCACGGAGGTATCCACTGCTTCTTCGTCCATTAAGGGCCGTCTGGATAATTGCGCGGGCAGAAACTGAATGTTCTCCCATTTGGGCAGCAGATTGCGGTCCACGCCCATCGCGGCGGAAGGCCCGTGATGGCCGTAGGCTGTGAGGCCATTTTGGGCCAGTTCCTTGATGTATCCGGTGTAAGGCTCTGTAGATTCGGGCTGGGTGTCTGCATACACTCCGAGATACTGGTCGCGTTGAAACGGCTGAGGGTACTCCCGGAGAAAATCACGGATTTCAGCCAGATCAATCCAGACAGCACCGTTTTTGATTTCTGAATGGAATCTATGCAGGACTTCTTCGTTGTCGTATTCGCTCACGCCTGTGTCGTAGCGATAATCCCAGCCATGGACGCCACAGATGAGGTTGTCCCCCTCAATATGACCATCAGCCATCAGTGCACCGCGGTGAAGGCATCGCCCATACAGCACGGAGACCTGATCATCATAGCGAATCACGACCAGGTCAAGATTTTCGACGACCTGATGGGCAGGCACTCTATCCGAAAGATCCGAAAGAGAGATCAGTGTAATTGCATAGGGAGCAGAAAGGTGAAAGATGGAATCACTCCACCATCATGAAATGGAGCACGGGTGAAGCTAAGGGATATTTCTAGCGAAGAGAAGCCAATTGCGAATTATTGGCATCATTGTCGGCTTGAGTACAGTCTCTGGATCGGAAAAAGTTGTCATTTTGACTTTTATACCCTATTCCTCTATTCCCGCTTATCCAATTTTGACGGGATCCCCCAGA
>CAZLKP010000358.1:0-4998 GCA_964560095.1 uncultured Bacteroidia bacterium | reverse complement strand
TCTCGTAATCCTCTCCTTCGATGGCCAGTCTCGCCTGAAACAAGGCCAGATCGTCCAGCATATTTTCCGGGATCTCGACGGTGTCGTTGTTCACGATTTGCTCGTCGAGAATGCTGCGGGTCATCTCGGTGTTTTCAAGCTTGTAGAAGGTTTTGGCGAGCCAGAGCCAGGCTTCCGGGTGCAGCTCAGACTCCGGAAATTCCTTGATGACAGCTTCGAGGTTTCGCTGGGCGAGGGTATAATTTTGCCGGTAAAACCAGGCTTTTCCATTGAGGAGGCGACAGTCGTCGATATAGTTGCCGTTGGGATGTTTAAACATCACGGCATCGTTTTTTTTGATTACCGTCTCAAAATCTGTATCAAACGACTTGATCTCATCTTCGGTGCCAAAGTACTCTATCTCGATGAAGCCTTCAGTGGGGTATTTGTACTGATCTTCGAGCCGGGCGACCGTTTCGCTGAAAAGGTACCGGGCATTGTAATAGCCATTAAAAAAGGAGGTAGTGTTGTGGTAGAACCGGGAGACCACCGTGTCCTTCTCCTTGGCGCAGGAAACCATTACCACTGCGGCAAGGATTAGGGAGAATTTCGTAATATTGCGGAAATAGATTCGGTCTGGCTTCATTACAACCTCTTCAAAGTAATTTCGGACGCGATCACTCCGTTTTTGGCAGAGTATCCTCACTACGCCCTGGGAGTGAGAATGTTGTCCTGTATGGATGAACAATTTCGGTGAAAGAAACAATAAAATGTTGGCCAGACCAATGCAAATGATCGTACCCCCTAACCTGCGTGCTGGCTGAAAAGGCTGCAAAACCGGTTTATAAAGGCTTATGTTGAAACGACTGTACTGGCAATTGGCTGAGCGGATGAGGAAGCGCTACCGGGTAGAGCTGATTGACGATGAAACCTTGTCTCAGTCGCGGCAGTTTTTTCTGCGACCCCTGTCAGTGATCGTTACCTCTGCCTTGCTTCTGATTCTCATTGTGGCCGGCACCGGTACACTGTTCATCTTCACCCCGAAGCTGCATCAGCTAATTCCCAATTATGAAGATCCGGAGGTCATGCAGGCCCGCAAGGATAGCCTGCTGGAAGTGGTGAAATCGGCAGAAGATCGGCTCGAAATTTACGAAGCCTATTCCCGGAGCCTCCGTCAGGTGGCTGGCCTCGAAACAGCCAACCAAATGAGCTTCGATTCCTCCCAGCTCCAGACCATCATGGAAGACCAGGAAGCCCACCTGCCTGCCAATCCACAACCTAGTCCGGACCCCGCTGTGAATACTACATATGCCTTACCTGCAGTCGTCGAAACCGTATATGTCAATCAGGCTGTTCAGGAAAAAAATTCGCGATCTTCCGTTGCTGAAAGGCCATCTTTTCAACTCGAATGGTTGCAAAAACTGTTTATTCCGCTGAGTGGAGAAATGAAGCAGGGATACATCGAATCCAGACGCCATTATGGCGTGGATATTGTAGCAGAAGAGAACACGCTAATCAGGGCTGCCGCCGATGGATTTGTCATTCTGTCTGAATACTCTGACAAGAATGGATGGGTGATCGGTGTTGCAACTGAAGGGGATATTGTTACCTTTTACAAACACAACAGCCGACTACTGAAGGACGCAGGGACTTATGTCTATGCCGGCGAACCGATCGCAGTGATTGGGAATTCTGGCGAAAATTCTTCTGGGATGCATCTTCATTTCGAACTGTGGATTGATGGTCGCCCGGTAGATCCTCTCACATATCTGGATTTCAACAAATAACCGGAGCCTATAATGTTTGGAACCAAAAACGAAACCAACCGCCCCAAAGTGAAACCCTCATCTACACCACCCAAAGGAGAAATTCGTCGTAACGTGATTTCTGAAGGAACTGTTGTGGTGGGAAACATCAACGCTGAAGGTGATCTTCGGGTTGAAGGAAAAGTGATCGGAACGCTGGTGTGTAACTCACGACTTGTGGTGAGCGAAACCGGTTATATCGAGGGAAATGTGGACTCCAGAGTAGCCACTGTCGAAGGTGAAATCAAAGGAAACGTCGTCACGCGCGAACTCCTCACCATCGATAAGACCGGGAAAATCTTCGGTGATATCTTTACCCAGAAACTCGTTGTGCAAATGGGTGCCGTCTTCACCGGTAGTTCCAAAATGGCTGAGGCAGCCAAAGATGTACTTACCAGAACTCCGGAGCGCGCCAAAGACCTCCTTTCCCAGTCCAGTGGTAGTGGTAGCAGCAGCAGCGGTAACGGAAGTAGCAATCAGAAACAGCCTAATGGCCCCAAGATTGCCAAGGCGAACTAATGTCTGACGACCCTCGCAACGATCGGCGAAAGCCGATGGATGACTATATCAAATATGCAGGCCTGGGATTTGAAATCCTGGTCTGCATGTTGCTTTTTGTAGGCGGGGGATATGCCCTCGACCAATGGCTGGAACCGGAAAAACCCTGGTTTACCCTCGGGCTCTCCCTGCTGGGATGTGTGGTCGCCATCTATCTCATGCTGCGTTCCATCGGCAGAAAATGATCCCTACAAGGCTGGTACCGGCCGCCCGTATTTCCCAAATTTTCGGATGAAACTTTCCAGCATCTGTACCTCCTCTTTATTGCCCATGAAGAGCGGTGTGCGCTGGTGAAGGTCCGTGGGTTGCATATCCATCACCCGTTTGCGACCATTGCTGGCATAACCACCCGCCTGCTCGGCGATAAACGCCATGGGGTTGGCCTCAAATGTCAAGCGAAGCTTGCCTTCAGGCCGCTGATGGGTGCCCGGATACATGAAAATACCTCCTTTGAGTAGGTTTCTGTGAAAGTCTGCCACCAATGACCCGATATATCGCGATTTGTACGGCACTTCCGAAACAGACTTGATGTGGCGGAGATAGGCTTTGGTGCCTTCGAAAAAGTTGCGGTAGTGCCCTTCGTTCACCGAGTAAGTGTCACACTTTTCCGGAAACATCATGTTGGGATGCGACAACAGAAATTCTCCGATGGAGGGATCAAGTGTGAACCCGTTCACACCATGACCGGTGGTATAGACCAGCATGGTGCTGGAGCCATAGAGCACATAGCCAGCCGCCAGTTGCTTTGCGCCGGGTTGCAGCAATTCTTCGCGGGTGAGTTCGCCGCCGCCGTCGTTGCGGCGATAAATAGAAAAGATCGTTCCGATGGAGACATTCACATCTATGTTGCTGCTGCCATCCAGGGGGTCCATCAGCACGATGTATTTGCCCTCACTGCCGGGCCTGATGATGAAGTCGTCGTTTTCTTCCGACCCTACCGCACAGACCATCCTTCCCTTGAAGAGGGCATCCATCATGTGTTCATTCGCAAAAATATCTAGCTTTTGCACCTCCTCCCCTTGTACATTGGTGGCGCCGGTGAGCCCTAGGATATCCACAAGACCGGCTTTGTTGACCTCCCGATTGATCAGGCGGCTGGCCAGGACAATGTCACGAATGATTTTGGAAAACTGCCCCGTGGCATAGGGAAAGTTTTGTTCCTTTTGAATCACAAACTGCTCCAACGTTTTGACGGAGGACCGGGAATTGGTTGACAGAGAATTCATAATGCAGCATTTTTTTAGGGATTGTGAATTTACGTAGCAGGCTAGATATTCGCTTAATTTGGTTCCCTGTTTGGCAGATTTCCTATACCAAATGGTTCACAATCGTCCTACTTTTGTCATCGTTGCTTGCAATTTCTGCAGCAGCCAGTGCCAAAAACCTTTCCTTTCATGCCAGAGATTTTGTTACCGCCCTTGCCAGCCCAGCTTACCGACAACTACGCTGCTCTCATCAGCCGGGAAGTCAACTGGGGCGATCTCGATGCCGCGAACCACGTAAACAATACCGTATATGTGAAATGGGCCGAATCAGGCCGTATTGCCTACTGGCAGCTGGCCGAGATGCCGATTCGCCAGGACATAGGCCCGGTCGTAGCGCGGGTTTCTGCCAAGTATATTTTCCCGCTGCAGTTTCCCGACAGGATCTGGATGGGTACCCGGATGCTGCAAATGCGGGGCGAGATGTTCTTCCTCGAAACCCTCATTGTGAGTGAGCGTCACCAGCGGGTGGCCTGCCTTGTGGAGATTTCCGGGGTGATGTTTGACTACAAGCAGCAGGTCAAAGCTCCCCCCTTGGAGGGAATGGAAGACATGTTCAGAAAAGTGGAAGAGGAATACTTGGGAAAGGCAGCCCCGTATATGTGGTAGGCGAAATACCGATCACCCCTCCGGGCACAACGAATCGAACCAATCATGGGCATAGGCCCCGCCAAGCTGACGCACGACCCGAATGTCGGTACAGGCTTCTTCGTAGCGGCCAAGCAGGTAAAGCACCTCCGCCCTCCGCGAAAAGTACATGGCATGGTTGCCCCCGTTGTTGATCTGTTTGTTCAGGTCTTCAAGGGCACCGTCCCAGTCGTCGAGATAGGTGCGGGCCACGGCGCGATTGAAGTAGCTGTGGCGGTAGCTGTCGTCGATATGAATGGCAATGGTAAATTCCTGAACAGCGGCATCACAGTTCTGTTGCTCCTCATAGCAGCGTAGGCTGTAGCAGTAGCCCAGGCCATAGTGGCCTTCGACGCCGTCGGGATGCAGCCGAATGGCTTCCCGGAACATCGGAATAGCCTCTGTGTATTCACCGGCTGAGGCATGGACCATCCCTTTCTCGATTAGACGCTCATAAGCGCTCTGCGCCTGTAGGCACCCAACGCCGAAGATCAGGAGCATTCCTGCCAGAGCCATATGTAAAAGTCGGTGGTGCATCAGCGAAAATGGAGGTGTCGGCTATGGTTTGCAGGCCAAGTACATTTAGATCAGCAACGAACGGCTCATGGGAATGATTGTTTGCGGGATGGAATTTCAGGGAAAATGATTCGGATCTGAAAATGCCGCCAGTCGCCAAACGGCCTACGACTTATTCTACCATGTTATTTCGATTTCATCAAGTCAATCGGCTATGGAAAGGGAGGGCGTTGCTGCTCAGGCACCACCCT
>CAZLKP010000357.1:3078-5030 GCA_964560095.1 uncultured Bacteroidia bacterium | reverse complement strand
CGCATCTTCCTGCCGAAGACGGCCTACAAGATCTTCGATCTGCTTCAGATTGAGGGGGATTGCTTCACCTGGGAAGACGCAGCCGGTCGCGGGGATCGCCGTTTTGTGCCCTTTGGTCACCAGATCAAAACGGGCAAGAACATCCCTGTGCTATTTGAACAGATCACTGACGAACAAATCCAGGCGCAGCTCGACAAACTGGCCGCCGCCAATGCACCCGCTTTATCCTTTCCGCCCATGAAAGACGAAATCACCTTCGACGACTGGACCAAGCTCGACATCCGCATCGGCACCATCCTGGAAGCTAGCAAAGTGCCCAAAGCCGACAAACTTCTCCAATTTAACGTGGACACCGGCATCGACCAGCGCACGATTGTTTCCGGCGTGGCCGAGTACTTCGCGCCCGAAGACATGATCGGCAAGCAAGTCCCCGTCCTGATGAACCTCGCTCCCCGCAAGATCCGCGGCGTGATGTCACAGGGCATGATTTTGTTTGCGGAGAATGCGGAGGGAGGCCTGATCCGGGTGCTGCCGGAGGTGGAAGTGGAGAGTGGGAGTGGGGTGAGTTAAGAAGATTCATCCTTGTTGAAGGAGCAAAAAGGACCAAAAACTCCTCCCGAATTCCAGGCAGCCGCACTGGCCTACCCGACCACCGAATTCGGGGCCAGCGCGCTTGGGGAGGGAGGAGTGTAGAAGGTCGAAGAACTCACCAGTAATCTTTAACATCTTTTATCCCTTCCCGCCACTTAACAGCTCAAACAAGGGTTCATTAATGTAATAATTACTGGTGCCCAACTTATCCTTCCGAAGGATTCCATCTTCAGCCAACAGATTGAGGTAGTTTGCAGCCGTGATTCTTGACACATTCAAATCACTCTCCAGGAAATCGATCTTGGTGTATGGGTGCTTGAATAAATTGTTGAGGAGGTCCTGACTGTAAAATTTGTAGTTGTCCCGAAGCCGGTTTTTCATGACCTGCATCTGGGATTTGATACTCTTAATCTGATCGATGGTGGCTTTTGAAGTTTCCTTTATCCCCCTGATCATGAAGAGAATCCAACCTTCCCATTCATTGGTATCCCTGACATGCTGAAGAAGGCGGTAATAATCTGATTTATGTTCGATGATGAAGCTACTCAGATAAAGAATAGGGAGCTCGAGGAGTTGATTTAGGATCAGATACAGGATATTAATAATCCTACCCGTCCGGCCGTTTCCGTCATAAAAAGGATGAATGCTCTCAAACTGGAAGTGAATGATTGCCATTTTGACAAGCGGGTCGTAGTCACTCAATTCAGGATCATTGATATAGACCTCCAGAGCATCCATCAGTTTGGCGAGTTCATTTGCGTCTTGTGGCGGTGTGTAGATCACTTCTCCGGTGACAGAATTTTTCAGGGAGGTACCGGGTAGTTTTCTGAAACCAGCGTGATTTTTTTCTAAGGTGCTTTGAATGTCTTTTATAATTCTGTTTGAAAGAACCCCTAGCTCAGAAACCAAGGAAAATCCGCGTTTTAACGCTGTGACATAGTTCTGGACCTCTTTTGCGTCCAGAGATTCAACAGACTTCAGGTTGAGCTCGCTTTTATAGAGTTCATCATGAGTCGTGATGATATTCTCTATGGCCGAACTGTCTTTTGCTTCCCGCAAGCCCAATGCATTGATGAGGATTGACTGATTGGGAATGGTCTGAGCGATTCCTTTGAGTTCAGACAAAGCACCATAAGCTGCTGGAAGGCTCTTCAAAATCCTGCGCGTTTCCAGTTCCGGATGGTCAGGAATCCTATGAATGTCCCATTTCACCGAATTCATATGTAAAGAAAACGTAAAAATCTTATCAAAGCCCAGTCCTTATGTAAAGAAAATTGGGTTTTCTTTACATAAGGCCAGATGTATGTAAAGCAAATCCCACTTTCCTTATCAGATGCAACTCCAGCGGTGCCTCTCGGCGG
>CAZLKP010000357.1:0-3068 GCA_964560095.1 uncultured Bacteroidia bacterium | reverse complement strand
GTTGGCTCCCGGAATTCGGTCCACCTTCGGCGGATAAATTTACGGGGCGGATTGTGGCGTTGGGCTGGAGTTCCGTCCCGACTTGTCGGGATGCCTCCTTTCTTTTGAAAGAAAGGAGGTCCCGCTGACCTGTCCGCCTTTGGAGGAAGGCGACGTCACTCATGGAATAACATCAGGAAACATATCAGCAACAGCCTGCCTACGGAATCCAGACCGATTGCTATCATTTCCTCAATACATGGTCTGATTATAGCTTCATTTCTTCGGGCCACGCCCTGATCGAAGGGGAATGTGCTGTGAAGATTCTTTGACTCAGAGGGAAGGTTGTCTCAAGGTCCAGGAAATTCACCGATGAACAAACCGCTCCGCCAGGATGCTCTGGATCTCGGGATGGTTGCGGAAGGACTGCCAGGTTGGTGCGCTGTTGATGATCCACAGGATGGGATCTCGCTCTGTGAGCCCCTGGTGCAGACAGGCTTTTGCCTGTTCCATGTCTCCCAGTCCGAAATGGACCATGGCAACACTTGCCGGGGAAATCCATTTGTCAGCAGGACTGTTTTCGATCAGGGTCAGCAGGAGTCTGGCGCGTTCTGTTTCGCCCTGTTCGATGAGATACATGAATTTCGGGAGGGAATAAAAAAGGACAACAGATTCGTCGAAGGAGGAATCATGGTAAAACGCAGCTGCCCGGGCCTGATCACCCGCATAATGATAGCTGGCTCCCAGCAAGCTGGCGATCACCCCATTCCTGGGGATTTTCTCGTGGAGCGGATCCAGGATTTCAATGGCCTCCTCAAAATGCTGACTGCGATACAGAATTTCTCCCAACCCGAGCAGAGCACCGACATTGAGCGGGTCCAAATCAACTGCCCGCCTGGCCAGGCGTATGGCCTCTTCTGTTTGACCCATCATGGAGTGGTAGTAGGCCAGGATGCGGTGAATATCGAAATTGGGATTGAGAGAAAATGCGGTTTTGTACTGTTTCAGGGCCTTTTCCGGATTCCAGTAATAATAGAAGTAAACGATTCCCTCGATGATGTAGGCTTCTGCAAGTCTGGGATCCAGTTGAATGGCCTGATGTGCGGATTCCTGTGCCTTCAGAAACAGGGTGGGAGGTTGAGCATCGAAGAGGATCCGGTAAAAATAGACATAGGCCATGGCAGAATGAGCCAGGGCATACCCGGGATCCAGCTCCAGAGCCTGACGGTAATATGTCAGGGCCTGCTCAAAGGAAGTTCTCCGATCCAGCAATTGTCGGCCTTTCAGGTACAGCTGATAGGCTTCCATGTTTGCTGTTTGTCGATTTTTGACAGAGAGATTGGCCTCACTTGTCAGCAGGCTGAGTTCCAGTTTCCGGACCACTGCCTGGGCGATTTCTTCCTGTACGCCAAAAAAATCTTCCAGAGAACCATCATATCGCTCGTTCCACAACTGAAACCCACTCTGGGCATTGACCAGTTCGGCAGAAACCCGGATCCGGTTGCCTGATTTTCTCACGTTGCCCAGCAGGACATTCTTCACTTTGAGCTGCTTGCCAATTTCGTAGGCTCCGATCCCCGTTCCCTTGAAAGAAAAAGAGGAAACCCGGCCTGCCACTTTCATCTGGTTGAGCCTGGACAAGCCATAGATCACCTCCTCGGCAATGCCATCCCCCAAAAATTCCTGCTCGGGATCTCCCGTAGAATTCTGGAATGGCAACACGGCGATGGATTTATCGGGGGCCTCGTCAGTATTTTCCTGTTGCTTGAATTTCCCTGTCAGATCTACCCTGCGAGGCAAAGCAAACCCTTTGTTGGCCAGGGCAAACACTTCCATGGAGCCCTCCACATTCTTGTATTCGAAGCTTCCGAGGGAGATCATTTGGAGATCATATTCCTCTACCAGCTCTTCCTGGACCGTTTTTGAAAACAACACCGATCCCTCTATGCCCATGGATTCTATGCGGGAAGTTACATTCACGGCGTGCCCGAAGATGATTCCCTCTTCGAAGGCTACAACCCCCTGATGGATACCGATCCGAACAGGGATTTTCGGTTCTTCTGTGAAGGCTTGCTGCAGGGACATCGCGCATCGAACTGCCCCGGCAGGGATCTGGAATGTGCAGAGGGCACCGTCTCCGTAAAATTGAATGATTTGGCCGTGATGCCGGAGTACCTTTTCGTTCATTTCATTTCGGAACCTCCGAAGCAAAACGGCTGCCTGCTCTTCGTTTTTCTGCATCAGGGCCGTGTAGCCCTGGATATCTGCAAAGAGAATGACCGCAAGGCGTTTGTTATCTGCTGGGGGCATACATGACCAATGTTATTCAACGATTGGAAGGTACAAATTCTCAATGGAATTTGTGGTCCTCTCCTTCGCTCCATAGCCCAGCGGGAGGTTGCGATTTTCCCTGTTTCCCGAACAGATACCCGCTGTTCCGGGCAGTCGCTTTGCAAACAGTCTAAGAGATTCGTCATTGCCAGTCAAACACTGCGGTTGGAAATACCAACATGACCATGATGATGGTCAATGAGTCCGGAAGGCTGCCGTCTCGCTAATTCTTCCATTTCTCAAAAAGTCCGTATCTTCCCTTCCAATTCACTCTTCGATCGCAGATCAATGTCTATGAACCTTTTTCGAACCACAGTGCTGTGTCTGCTCGGCGGACTGATTGCTACCCCGGTGGCTGCTCAGAAGGGCCTCAAACTCGGCGCCTTTTTCCTTCCACAAGCCAGCGTGATGTACAATGCCGACGATTTCGCCCTTGATGAGGACCTCTACCAGATGGAAATGCTCCCCAGCATGGCTGGTGGCATCAACTTCGGCTATAACTTCACCGATATCATTGGGGTAAGAATGAATGTCATCTATTCCCAGGAAGGAGGCCGCTACTCTGCCCGCCGAGATTTTACTGGCAGAGATGCATTCACCACACGCCTCGAATACCTCAAAGTGCCCGTGATGGTAGGCTTCAACACCGACCCGCTATTTAACAAGGTGCTCTTCGGAGTGTATGTCGGGATTCAGGGCAATATGCTCACCCGTGGATTCAGCTACTCCAACAACCCGGTCTATATCGAACCAACCCC
>CAZLKP010000356.1:0-5040 GCA_964560095.1 uncultured Bacteroidia bacterium | reverse complement strand
GACAGCCAGTGGCTTAGCGGGACATCTACCCCTCCCCTGGAGTTGACAGCAGGCTGCCTGTGCTGTTCGTTAAACCAAGAGCTGATCGGGCTGCTCGAAGACCTGAGCCAACGGCGAGGCGACTTCGACCGGCTGCTGATCGAAACCACCGGGGTGGCCGATCCAGAATCCCTGGCCCTGCCATTTTTGACCATTCCTGGCCTGGAACGCCATTTCAAGCTGCAAAATGTACTCTGCCTGGTCGATGCAGGCAATATTGAGTATTGGTTGGCTGAAACCGAAGAGGCCCGGCGGCAGGTCGCCTTTGCCGATGGCCTGCTGGTCAACAAGCTCGATACCCTGGATGCGGGCGAAGCCAAGAAACTGACTGCGTGGCTGGAGGACCTTAATCCCCAAGCCCGGATCTGGACCGGGCAGCAGGGGCAGTTTCCGGTGGAGGAGCTGTGCCAACTGGACAGTTTCGACCACGAAAAGGCCCCCCCAATTCCGGGAGCTGCCAGGCCAGCAAGCCCAGCGTCACGGCATCAGCACTTTCACCCTGACTTTCGACCGCCCCTTTGACCTGCGGGGCCTGAGCCAGGCTCTGATGCAATTGCTTACCGTCAATCGCCATCAGATTTACCGCATCAAGGGAATCCTCAATGCGGGTGACTACCCGGTGCAAGTGGTGCTGCAATCGGTGTACCGCAACTTTCTCCTGACCGACGGACAACTCTGGACGCCCGGCGCCCCGCGGCAGAGCCAAGTGGTGGTGATTGGCAAGGAATTGCAAAAAGCAGCCATAGAAAAAGTATTTGCCCGCCACCTGCGCTGAGCAGGGCCCAATAGGTACTGCCTATGCGTTTAACCTGGAGACGTCAATTGTGAGAGTCAGGCTAGGCGGGCAGGCTATGGTAAGTAGCGGGATTGTTCATCTTTCTATCCCTATTTGGGTATATTCTTGAAAAACACGAAGCAGGGAGGGAAAATGGTAGCCTATCGTCCTACTTTTGCAGCTTACCCGCTTCAGGCGGAGCGTCTAGTAGACTTAGTAGACAAAGCGCCCCTATGAGAGGCAGCAGCAAAGAAAAACAACTTTTGCAACCTTGTTGCGTTTAAATTTTTGTGGACGTTGGGTAGCCGGTTTTCCCATGATGCCTTCGTCCAGATTCTGGCTCTTTTTGTTGCTGATAAGTTGGCTGGCCACCCCTTGTACTTGTGCCCACGAAGCAGCCGCGCCCTGGGCGCGTCCTTTTGCTTTGCGATCCATTGGGCCTTCCATATCTCCAGGGCAGCTCCCTTCCTGAGCGCTGACCTTGCTCCCCGTAGTTCCGGCTATTTTTTATACAGTGTATGATGACTCAACGGATAATATTACTCTGGCTGCTGCTCCTGACCGCTTGCGGTCCGGCTCAGACCGATCCGGCCCTCGAAGCGGCCAATCAATTACACCTGGAGGCTGTGGCGATCAGTGATACCCTGGAAGACTATCTGGTCGGTGCTGAGGGAGCGCGGTGGGATAGCTTGCGCACGGCGTATGCCCAATGGGAGGCCAGCCTTGTCGAGGTGCCGGGCTTCGAGCATGCGCATGAGCACGACCATGGGCATAGGCATGACCATCATCACGACCTCCCCCTGGACGACCTCTCCCCGGCCGAGATACAGGAGCTTCAACAGGCGCTGTGGGAAGAGGTCGCCAAGATGCTAGGGCTGGCCCGGCAGTGGGATGAGGCGGCATCTCCTATCGATACCCTGACACCATGAAACGTGCCTTTTGTTTGGTAATCGGGCTTTGGTTTGGGCTGGCACTGGCCCAGCAGCCAGTTGACTGGTCGAGGCTAGCAGAGGTTCGCTATGTCCAGCAGTTAAATATACACACGGGTTATATAGTTCAGCGGCCCCGCTTCAGCAAGTCGATCAAATCCCTCGAAGATAAGGTCATTGAGATTAGCGGCTACATCTTGCCTTTGGACGTATCGGCTGAAGTCTATGCGTTGTCCCGCTATCCTTATGCGGCCTGCTTTTTTTGTGGAGGCGGCGGACTGGAATCGGTGATGTATGTATGGTTTACTGACCTGGACCAAAGCTATCGCCTGGATCAACAGGTGAGGCTTCGTGGCGTGTTGCGTTTGAGTGATAGTGGGGAAGATCTGATTTACCTGTTGGAAGAGGCGGAAGAATTGGAGTGATATGCTGAGGGCAGAATGGCTTGTAAGTTGTTGGCTTTACGGCAGCACTTCCACCTGGTCCAGAAATTGCCGGATCCACATCCGCGCGGGGTGAGAGCGAGCTTCGGTATAGCGAGCCAGGTGGTAGTGCGCATCGGTGTAAGCAGGATCTACAAGCGGTAGCTTTTCACAAGAGGCTGTTTGGGATGTAGTGTTTGCTGGCCGAAAGCAGGGCTTTTCCGCCTGTCTGGGTTTCTCGCTTGAGCAACGCCAGCTATCAAAAACTTCGTTCAAAAATCGCGGCTGCTATGTGGAGGGAAATGGCCTTAACTCTTCAATAGGGTACCATAACTCCCAGTATATGTTGTTATGTACGCTCAAAACGCAAGTTAGCCGTCTTCGCTAGATCCCACTCTTTCGCGCTTTGGCCCGTCAACCATTCAGGGTTTCATGTGAACTTGGATCAAATTTGTTCAGGCCTATTCAGTTGTAAATGAAGGAATGTATCTTAGGCCTCCGCTGATCAAGGCCGTTAGGCATACAGGCCTTCGTCAAAGCCAACCATTCATCCCATGTCTATCAGGTGCAACATCCGGTTAATCGTTCATGGCCTATTCTGGGGAATGCTGCTCCCTCTCAGTGGGCAGGAATCGGTGGAGCAGGTCTCAGGCGAGGCCTCGTGGAGCCGCTATTCAGGATGGTCGGACTATCATTTTTACCGCGATGAGGCGGGAGACACGGTGCTGCAAGGCGCTTTTACCCTGCGCAGCACCGGGCTGGAGGCTTCCCCCTTTGGGACAGAGCCTTACATTTCGTTTTGGGCACACTTTGAGGCGGGTCGGCTAGACAGCCACTGGCGCTTCCAGTTTGGCGACTTCGAGGCTGCCCGCGATCTCCGGTGGGTGGATCAACACTTTGAGGTGCCGGTGCGTGGGCGCTTGCACACGGCCGAGGCCCCTTTCGCAGCCGGACGAGCCGAGGGCAACTGGATCCATCGGATCGAGCGAATTGAGGAGGGCGGGCAGATCGACACCGTGCTACGCAGCCGCCTCAGGGTGGTTGCGGGACAGCCCGAAGGCAATTTTCGCCTCGAAGATGCCCACCTAATCTTGCTGGGCCGCTTCGAGGAACGAGGGTTGGCCCACGACGTTTGGACTGTTAACTACAAAGAGACAGTCGATAAGCTAGAGCACTGGTCTTTTGTGAATGGGCGGCTGAGCGCCATCTGGTTTGAGCGCGGGGCAAGGGTGGACTCATTGCCCGTGTATCCTGCGGCGCTGCCCCATGCCCAGACGGTCGAGCTGGATCAACGCTACCTGCGCATCCTGCGCTTGCAGGGCCGCCTTGATTCAGCGACCTATGCCCAACTAGGTGGGCGCGGTCAGGCATTGCTGCTGGCACATGCTGCTCTGCGGGCGCGGGTGGATACTGTACTGGCGGCGCTCAGCCCTGCGGACTCGTCCTCGCGCAGCCCAAGGCTGGGGGTGAAGGTAACCTCTTATCCCCTGACGACAGCGGAGGCCCGACAGCTCGACACCATCCGCGTCCAGCTGCAAGCCATTGACTCGACCGCCAAGCGCCTGCTGGTCAATACCCGGCTCAGCCTGCTCGCCCGCACCGATGAGGAGGTGGCCTTCTACCGGGCAGTCACTCAGCAAATCGCGGGACCTTATCTAGCCCCAGCGCGGCAACTGCTGGCTTATGAAGTGGAAGCGGTGCTCGACTTTTTGCCTCGATCGCACCTGCGGCCTGCTGCCGCCACGCAAGACAGCACCTGGCCAGCCATTGAGGTAGTCCCCAGCGATAGAACTCCTGCTGAGCCGCGCTGCTTTGAGGGTCCCTCTGTGGCATATCCCAGCGATACCAGCGCCTTGGCTTATCTGGCGGGCCTCTGCCAATATGGCCAAGTCGCGCTGGACTCTATCGAAGGGGCACTCAATCAGCAGCTCGATCGCCAGGCTTTCCAGATCGAACTGGAATCGCTTGAAAGAGACCTGGTGCGGGAAAGCGACAACATGGACAGTCTCGTAGATTCCCTGACGCAGACCCTCCCCGTTCATATGGCCCCGCCCCTGACAGCCATGAAGGACCTGGCCAGGGAACGCTTGCGCCAATACTCAGATGAAACGCAACTCGAATCCAAGCTCACCCTGGCGCAGGCTGCTATCAACTGTATCCGACAATTGCGGCAACTGGCCCGCACCCTCGCGGACTTACCTCTCCGCCGAGAAGAGCTTCAGCAACTCTACACCGAAGAAGTCTGGAACCCCTTTACGGCTACCACCATGGAAGATCGGGTCAAAGAGCGCATCACGCAGGCTTATGAAGAACTGCTCATCCCATATCTGCTGGTGGAAATCGAGCAAAACCTAGGGTGCGAACAGGTGAAGGCTCACATTGCCACCCTTGATGCCCTCTACCAGCGAATGCAGCAATTACGCATCGAAAAAACTTCTCAACTGGAGCGTAAGCTTAGACGTCCCCCAGACCCAGAGACGGTACTGGAATGGTTTGAGCTTTCTCTGTAACCTCAGCATATCGCCTATGCGCCAATATTTGCTGGCCTTTCTTCCCTGGCTCTGTGTTCTGGTCCTATCCTCAGCCTCCGCCCAAGGACAGGCCAACGACTCCCTCCTCAGTACCCGGTTTGATCCGCCTACCTCCCGGCTCTGGGTCAATACCTACGGGAATGTGCGCCTCACAGACCGCTTTTTTTGGATTGCACAGACCCACTTCCGGTTTCGGCAAAGCGCCGGAATACCTATGGTTGGGCAGATCGCCCAGGTATATAATCGGCACGCCATTAGTTACCTGTATTCCAAGGCCTTCAACGCCAGCCTGGGGGGCGTTTTGCGCATCAATTTCAATCCCAATGAGGCCACGGGGCAAACCC
>CAZLKP010000355.1:4354-5043 GCA_964560095.1 uncultured Bacteroidia bacterium | reverse complement strand
GGCCAGCTCCATCATCGGAGCGAGCCGATAGGTCCAGTCGGCGCTACGCACCCACATGCCGCCCATCACAGATTCGTGGTGTATCATTACTTTGTTGGTAATCTCCAGCACCAGAGCAAAAACATGCTGCGCCACAGATGCTGTACCATAGTTGGCGGCATTGCAGACAACGATGCCGTTCTGCTTGGCGGCTTCGATGTCCACGGTGTTGTAGCCGGTGGCGAGGATACCAATATATTTGAGGTTGGGCGCCTGCTTCATGGTTTCCGCTGTGACGAGTGTTTTATTGAGGAGGATGGCCTCTGCATCGCCGATGCGCTCCAGCACCTCTTCCGCTGCTGTGCGCGGATATACGGTCAGGCTGCCGCATTCACTGAACCCTTCCCAGCTCAGATCGCCAGAGTTGGTGGTAAAGCCGTCGAGGATGATAAGATGCATATCCAGGTGGAGTTTGGAGGATAAGGTAGTTCTACTGTACCAAGTTAAGCTTAGATGAGCTGTTCATGCCAAATCTGAATGATGGTCAGCTACCTACCATCCTGAATATCCTCTTCATCCTGTCTAGTCCTCTCATTTTACCTCGTAGTATGCACATAAAGCCAAAACACGATTTCTCATGTTCTGGCTTTATTCTCTGTACCCGCGGATGGATTCGAACCATCGACCTTTGGTTCCGGAGACCAACGCTC
>CAZLKP010000355.1:3742-4344 GCA_964560095.1 uncultured Bacteroidia bacterium | reverse complement strand
ATTTCAAATGTAACACAACCCATTCTCCTTCTCAAACGAGGGGCGGAATTTTTTGTTCTTTGCTCGTTTTGGCTGAAACAGCGTCGGTGTACCGGGAAGGAAGATAGAAAAGAATGATGGCAGATTTTTCATTTTGCTTCGCAGATTGCAACTTTTACACCTCCGGATGGTTTCGTATGTTACTTGTTAAAACATCCTATTTACTTGTATGATGAAGTTTCAGATTCGCTTGTTGATGGCTGGCCTGCTGATGGCTGCTTTTGGAAGTGTGCTGGCCCAGGAGCCCGTTTCCACCCTAAATAACAATCCCTTTCGCCAGCTGGGGCAGGAACTCCCCACCCCCAACGATTACCGAAATGCAGCTGGTGCCCCGGGACATGAATACTGGCAAAACCGCGCTGACTATGTCATGGACATCGTCCTCGACGACGACAATCAGCGCATCAGCGGCAGCGAAGTCATCACCTATCACAACGAGTCTCCAGATGCGCTTAACTACCTCTGGCTGCAGCTCGACCAAAACATGCGGGCACAGGGGGCAGACCGAGAGCTGATCTCCACCTCCTCCCTGGATAATCTCTCATGGTACTCCCTCAAATCCA
>CAZLKP010000355.1:0-3732 GCA_964560095.1 uncultured Bacteroidia bacterium | reverse complement strand
CCATGCACAATGACTTCGAAGGGGGCTTTCACATCGAATCTGTGACTAACGAATCCGGGCAGCCAATGCCTCATGTGATCAATCGCACCATGATGCGGGTAGATCTGGCCCGGCCGCTTGAGCCCGGTAAATCCGTTTCTTTCAAGGTCCAGTGGTGGTACAACATCAATGACCGCAATAAAGTCGGAGGACGCTCCGGATATGAGTATTTCCCGGAAGAAGACAATTATCTCTATACCATCGCGCAGTTTTTTCCGCGCATGTGTGTGTACAATGACATTGATGGCTGGCAAAATAAGCAGTTTCTTGGTCGCGGAGAATTCACCCTGCCTTTCGGGGATTATGAAGTGAAGCTCACCGTGCCTGCCGATCATGTTGTCGGGGCAACAGGCGTATTGCAGAATGCAAAATCCATCCTGACCTCTGCGCAGCGAGATCGCGTGGAAAAAGCCATGAACAGCACAGAAGATCCGGTCATGATCGTGACGCCGGAAGAAGCCCTGGAAGCAGAAAAAAGTCGTGCTTCCGATACCAAAATCTGGAAATTTCACGCTGAGAATGTGCGGGACTTTGCATTCTGCTCTTCTCGCAAGTTCATCTGGGATGCTATGGCCGTGAAATTTGGTGATCGCACCGTACTGGCCATGTCCTACTACCCCAAGGAAGGTAACCCGCTTTGGGAGCAGTACTCCACCCGGGTGGTGGCGCATACCCTGAAGGTCTATTCGAAATATACCTTCGACTACCCCTATCCGGTGGCCATCTCTGTACATACCGATCGCATAGGCATGGAATATCCGATGATCTGCTTCAATGGTGGTCGCCCCGAGCCAGATGGTACCTATTCCGAGCGAACCAAGCACGGAATGATTTCTGTGATTATTCATGAAGTGGGCCACAACTACTTTCCCATGATCGTCAACTCCGATGAGCGGCAGTGGACCTGGATGGATGAGGGCTTGAATTCCTACCTCCAGTATCTCGCTGAGCAGGAATGGGATCGCAACTACCCATCCAGAAGAGGACCAGCCCCAAATATCGTGGATTACATGAAGGGGGATAAACGCAACATCACGCCCATCATGACCAACTCCGAGTCGCTTCTGCAGTTTGGCAACAACGCTTACGGCAAACCTGCCACGGCGCTGAATATCCTGCGGGAGACGATTGTGGGAAGGGAGCTGTTTGACTATGCATTTAAGCAGTATGCTCAACGCTGGATGTTCAAACAGCCGAGCCCAGCGGATCTGTTCCGCACACTAGAAGATGCCTCTGGAACAGATCTGGACTGGTTCTGGCGCGGATGGTTCTACACGACTAGCCATGTGGACATCGCTCTCACCGATGTGAAATGGGTACAACTGTCCACCCAGAATCCGGAAGAAGAAAAGCCCATTGCTGCCCGAAGAGCGGAAGAAGGCCCCCGCTACATCGGAGATATCCGAAACCGAGCTGATATCCCTGAAACTGTCGTTGAGGCAGATCCTTCCATGCGAGATTTCTACAACAGCTACGACCCATTCGCCGTGTCTATTCTTGATAAAATGCAGTATCAGGCCTATACGGAGCGCCTGGACGAGAAAGAAAAAGCCATCCTGGGGCAAAACCTGAACTATTACGAACTCAGCTTCGAAAACGTCGGCGGACTTGTGATGCCCATTATTCTGGAGTTCACCTACAGCGACGGCACCAAAGACGTCCACCGCATTCCGGCAGAAATCTGGCGTTATGCTCAGACAGTCATCTCCAAGGTGTTTATGACGGAGAAAGAGCTGGTGAACATCACCCTTGATCCTTTTCTGGAAACAGCCGACGTGGATCGCGATAACAACTACTGGCCACCGCGGGTTGTGCCCAGCCGATTTGAGTTGTATAAACGCGGAGAACCCAGCAATTTCCAGAATCCCATGCAGCAGCAGGAGATGATCGACAGGCTGAACAATGCCGGGGGGGAAGATTGATGGAATTGTCGGGGAATCAAGGAATGAATGGATCAGCTTTCTACAGCCTTCGCACTTACCTTGATTTGTATTCGAACCTCATCAGACAAAAACCAACTGCTTTCTCCTACCCCAAAATCAAGTCGATTGATCTGGAATTCCCCGCGAAACTTTGCCTCATTGCCGGAAGTCGAAAAGGAAAATGGGAAGGTGACCCGCCGGGTCTCACCTTTGATCGTCAGGTCAAATGTTCCGGAAAAGCGGTCTCCACTACGGGAAAAGGAAACTGACTTCATGGTGATCAGCGGATAACGATCCACATGAAAATAATCTTCCTCCCGAAGATGACGATCACGAGCGGAAATACCGGTTTCGATGGTCTCCGGCTTTAACTCCGCCCGGACATAACTATTCGAAAGATCATCCGGTAAAAATTGGAGCGTGGCGTCAAATCCCTCTATGGTTCCATCTACCTCTAGGCCGGCATTATAAATAAAGAAATCAATGCTTGCCGAGCTGTACTTCCAAGAGGTTTGAGCGGATAACACAACAGGCAGACAGAGGGTGAGAAGGATGGATATTCTGGATAACATCATAGAGTAAAAGCGTGAAAATCAAGAGGTAAACATATGATTCGCCTTGTTTGTTTCTACCCTCGAAAAAAACCTTTTTGACTTCGACCGTCCTTCATCCATGTAAGGCACAAGCCCAAAGCTGCTTCCAGCCAGGCACAACCCATATCCAATGCACAGCATGGAAGCGCGTACAATTGCCCCGATTTTCCTGGCTTTTCGGTTCATCATAAGCCGCGTAGTCGGCAAGCCAAACAGCCCGTCGGCTGCCATCATACCCATAACGGAACCGATACCCAAGGTGAGACCAGATAGCCCATCATGTTCATGGTGCCCTGGCTTTCAGCTTCATTGTCGTTCATCACTGCCTCAATCGCGGGTGGTACTGCCTTCCATTTGCACGCCATCAAGGCCATGATTGATCTGGCAGGGGGAGTAGTAGTTTTTTCAACAGGAAAGGATTTTCGCCGATGAGATAGCAGATTCTTTGTGAATTGGCTATTCAGGATTTGTGCTTCTGTCGTCATGTTCTACATCGCCAAGGTATATGACAAAACTGCATTCGATGTAAGGGTGTTTTGCAAAATACCCCATCGTATCTTTGCCTCATGATGCATCACCACAACACCATCGTCGCCATTGCCACCCCGGCCGGTTCCGGGGCCATCGGGGTCATCCGACTGTCGGGTCCGGATGCTATCGCCGTAGCGGATGCGATGTTTTCGAGAGTGCTGTCGGGAGCAAAAGGCTACACCATGCATTTTGGTCAAATCACAGATGGAACAACCATCATCGACGAGGTGCTACTGAGCCTGTTTCGGGGCCCGAAGTCTTACACCCGGGAAGACACCGTGGAAATCTCCTGCCACGGGAGTCCCTTCATCCTGCAGCAGGTAGTCCAGCTGTGTCTGAAAAAGGGAGCCAGACTGGCTGAGCCGGGGGAATTCACCCGCAGGGCCTGGCTCAACGGGGCCATGGACCTGGCCCAGGCTGAAGCTGTAGCCGACCTGGTTGCCTCCACCTCCCAGGGAGCCCACCAGCTGGCCATGAGTCAGCTGCGCGGAGGCGTGTCGGATGAACTCAAGGCCCTTCGCAGCCAATTGCTGGATTTTACCTCGCTGATTGAACTCGAACTGGACTTTTCAGAAGAAGATGTAGAATTCGCCGACCGAGCACAGCTAGAGAATCTGGTGAGAGACATCCGCGCCAAACTGGAATCC
>CAZLKP010000354.1:438-5063 GCA_964560095.1 uncultured Bacteroidia bacterium | reverse complement strand
AGTACTCCATTACTTCATACTTCTCCTTCAGCGCTTCATAGGCTTTATCGTACGTGGCTTTTATTTTGTCGCTACGCTCGCCTTTTCCAAGCGCCCCTTCGGCGACTTCGAGGATATCAGCAGCAACAAGGGATTCCATTTCCTTGTACAGCTCTTCTTCGAATTCGAGCTTATCGTAATCGCGGGTTTCTTTTCCTGCCTCTGCGGCAAGATCAAGCTGTAGTTGATTCAGCGTTTTAATGGCATCGTGTCCTACTTTGATCGCTTCCAGCATGACTTCTTCAGAAACTTCTTTCATTTCTCCTTCCACCATGTTGACAGAGTCATTGGTGGCAGCGACCAGGAGATCGAGATCACATGCTTCCATTTGCTCAAAAGAAGGATTGATGACGAATTCACCGTCAACCCGAGCGACACGAACCTCGCAAACGGGCTCGTTGAAGGGAATATCAGAAATGAGAAGCGCTGCCGAGACAGCGAGACAGCCATAGGCATCGGGCTGATCAATGGAATCGGATGATATCATTTGTACCATCACCTGGGTATCAGCATGGTAGTCATCAGGGAAGAGCGGGCGTATGGCTCGATCAATTAGACGGGATGTCAGAATTTCTCCCTCACCCATTCTTCCATCCCGCTTAAAAAACCCTCCAGGAAAACGACCAGCTCCGGCAAATTTCTCTTGATAATCGACAGAGAGCGGGAGAAAGTCCATTTCGAGATTGATGCTTTGTCTGGCGACAACGGTTGCGAGGAGCATCGTTTCCCCACAGGTTAGGAGTACAGCTCCATCTGCCTGTTTTGCGAGCAGTCCAGTTTCAATGGAAAGCTCACGACCATCAGGGAGGGTCGTAGTTTTCTTAATTACATTCATGTTTCAGCGTCGGTCATACGCGTACCTAACCATGAGAGAGCAGGAATTAGCGACGAATTCCCAATTCTTTGATCACGGCACGGTAGCGTTCAATGTCGTTTTTCTTGAGATAGTTCAGCAGCCGTCGGCGCTTTCCTACCAGCCTCTGAAGGCCGATACGGGTAGAGGTGTCTTTTTTATTTTCCTTCAGGTGCTCAGTCAAATGACTGATTCTGTATGTAAACAGAGCGATTTGAGACTCGGGAGATCCAGTGTCAGCGGATTTCTTCTGGTGGCCGTATTTCTCAAAAATCTCTTCTTTCAGTTCCTTGTATAGATACATATAACCGCTTCTTTTCAGTGGCTTTTTTACGGAATGGGCAAATATACACCCTTATCGCCAATTCACAAATGCCCCTCTGATCATTTTTCTTCGGATTTTTTCTTTGGATCAGGTCTCTGTTCTTCCAAATCCTGACGATAATCTGAAACGATGTGCAAATCTCGCTGCGGGAAAGGAATTCTGACACCCTGCTTCCTGAAATCTGCTTCAATCTTAAATCTCAGATCACTTTTGATATCCTCATATTCTGCCACACGGATTGTCCAGAACAGCAATTCGAAATCAAGGCTCGATTCTCCGAATGCTGTGAACCTGACCCGTGGCTCCGGCTTCTTCAGAATCAGACCGTGCTCTTTGGCCGCCTGAACCATAAGTTTCCGTACCACAGTCACATTCGACCCATATGCCACTCCTACTTTCACCCGAAACCTCGTTTCCCGGTCGTTGAAGCTCCAGTTGATGACATTGGTGGTTGTGAATCGCGAATTAGGCACAATCACAGTCATGGAATCCAGGGTTTCTACCACTGTGCTACGAAGTCGAATTTCCCGAACCTTGCCCTCCAGATTGACCGAATCGATCACCACCATATCTCCCACCTCGATGGTGCGGTCGATCAAAATTACGATCCCTGCTGCGATATCGGAAAAGGTGTTTTGTAAGGCCAGGCCAATCCCAACAAATAATGCCGCAGAAGAAGCAACCAGCACGCTAAGATTGATATTCAGCGAAGTGAGGATCAGGAGAATGGCCAGGAGATACACGATGTATCGGCCAATCTGAAATATGGCAATCCTGCGCCCCTGATCCAATGGCAGTCGACGCCCTTCACCTGTACGAACAAAAAACCGTTTGAAATAATAAATACCCAGCCTCGCCAGAAAAAAAATCATGAACGCCCCCAGAAGGTTGGATATTCTAACTTCTTTTTCCTTGGAAATCTCAAACAGCTTTGCTTCCAGGATGGCCTGTGGTGAACTTCCCCACACCAGATAGATGGATACGATGGCCCCGAGCAGCCCCCCGACCAAAAACAACCCCCCTCGAATGATATTGTGATAGGTTTTTTTCTCCTTCCTTTTTTTAGCAAACGCCAGCCTGTTGATTAGCGAATACATGAGCTGACCAACAAGGAGACCCACCACCAGCAGGAAAGCCGTCAGCAGTAGCTGAATCAGGAAGGCTTCCCAGGACGCAAAGCCCTCTAACCAAGTTTGAATAACGTCCATCGCGGGTATCTACAAGTATCTTTCTGCTACTTAAGAAACTTTTCCCGATCTCTCAACCCGAAACCCGTTAATCAAAATTCAGAATCAGGGCCTCCAGTTTCTGAATTCTTTTATGCTGGTCCCGAATCTGTTGTCCCAGCTCCTCAATTCGGGCAGATTGCTCCCCGATCTTCTCCTGCTGCTCCTGAATGGCCTTCACCGCCAGAATACCGAAATCTCTGTAAGCCAATGCCAGGGAAGTGGTCGTGGGCGAATGAGATTCCTGATACACGACGGGGCCGGTTGACGAGCCAGAACAAATGGCAAACTCAATCGAGAGAGATTGATTCGCCATGATTTGGCCGCTTTGGTCACGGGCTACAGCCTGACAAGAAAAACCGGGGTCATTTTGAGCAGGGAGCATGTATGCCTTCAACAGGAGTACCAGCACCGAGATTGTGCGAAAGACGGTCATGAAACAAACAGCTAATGCGCACCCTTAATTTCTATTCATTTTCCGAATAGTTTTTAAGCATGTAGGATCTTTAGCGGAATTGTCATAAAAAGTCAATCTCGAATCAAGCCGCGCAGGAAGGCGAGTTGATCGGCTTCGGCGGGTTTTTTGTCCTGTCGCAGGCGAAGCATCCGCGGAAACCGCAGTGCGACACCCGATTTGTGTCGTTTAGACCAATTGATACCCTCAAACCCAATCTCAAATACCAGTTCTGCTCTGACCGATCTTACAGGCCCAAACCGCTCCAGGGTATTTTGCTTGATCCATGCATCTACCTGTCGCATCTCTGCATCGGTGAGGCCGGAGTAGGCCTTGGCCACAGGCACCAGGTCTTTGCCATCCCACACTGCGAAGGTGTAATCGCTAAAGAGATTGGCCCGGCGGCCATGTCCGCGCTGGGCATAAATCATCACAGCATCCACCGTCAGCGGGTCCACCTTCCATTTCCACCAATCTCCCCGCTTGCGTCCAACCTGATAGGCAGAATTTTTTCGTTTAAGCATTAAGCCCTCTGCATACATATCCCGGGCGATTTCCCGGCCTTCGGCCAGTGCTTTCCATGAATCTGCCTCCAGGGTTTCAGACATGCGAAGTTGACTGGCCATGTCGATGTCAAGCACCAATTGCTTCAGGCGTTCTCTTCTCCTCTGCAGGGGCTGTTCTCTGACGTCTTGCCCTTCCCACTCCATGAGATCATAGGCAAGAATGAGACAAGGAGCTTCCTTGAGGTGCTTCTTCGCGACATGCTTTCGGCCTATCCTGGTTTGAAGCAACTGAAAGGGCAGCGGGTGCTCCCTGAACGGAAGCAACTCCCCATCAATGACCGTCCCATCCGGAAGCTGTTCCAGTAAGGGCTGCAATTCAGGAAACTTTTCCGTGATCAGTTCCTCTCCCCTACTCCACAGCCAGGCTTCGCCTCCGCGTTTAATGAGCTGGCTTCGGATGCCATCCCACTTCCATTCGGCCTGCCATTCTCCGATATCTCCCAGCGACTCCTGCGGGTCATCTTCTACCGGATAGGCCAGAAAAAACGGATAGGGTCTGGACAGGTCATCTGCAATATCTTCCGAGAGCAGCAAATCATGAAAGGTAGCTGTCTCCGGCGTCCATTGCCCCATGAGACGATGAGCAATGGCATTTCGATCCTGGCCAGTAAAGGAAGACAACGCTCGTACAAGCAATTTTTGTGATACGCCGAGGCGGAACCCCCCGGTAATAAGCTTGTGAAACACAAAGCGCTCCTGCTTGTCCAGTCGCTGCCAGGCAGCCATGATGAAGGCCTTCTTTTCTTCGTCATCTTTGGATGACAAGGTTTTCAACTGTTCCATCCAAGCAGCGAGTGACTTGTCTTCGGGGGACAAATCCGGAGGAGGCAGTAGAAGTGCCAGAGTTTCGGCCAGATCCCCGACCACATGGTAAGATTCCTCCACCAACCACAGCGGGATGCTGCTAACCTCAGACACCCACTCCCGAAGCAGCGAGGTTTTAACGCCTCTGCGGGGCCTTCTTTGAGAAAACAGCGCCATCATCCAGACCTTGTCCCGATCGTCAGCGACTTCCAGAAACCGCACCATCGCCGCCACCTTGGCATTGGTGGAGTTGGTCTGATCGAGTTCGGTTACGAGCTGAGAGAAATGAAGCATGAAAATTGGAATGAAGGAATGAAGGAATGAAGGAAGAAACACTGTTTCAACACTGCTCCGAGAA
>CAZLKP010000354.1:0-428 GCA_964560095.1 uncultured Bacteroidia bacterium | reverse complement strand
TGGCCCAGGCAACCAGTGCCTAGACACTCTCCGCTGCCTCATCGCCTTCGAATTGCGTTTCGACGGATTTTGCGTCGTATCCCTGTTCACGTAGCCAGCGAGAAAACACATCAGAGTAGCCATGGGTAACGAAAATTCGCTCGGCGCCAGTCGCCTTGATAGCCTCTTTGAGACCGGCAAAATCCGCGTGATCCGAAAGAATGAATCCCCGATCGGCTGCTCTGCGTCTTCGGGCTCCGCGCAAGTTCATCCAGCCACTGGCCACACCGACAGAGTATGGCTGGAAGCGCCTAGACCAGTTGCTTCCGATGGCGCCAGGGGGAGCAATGACCAGAGATTGTCGAATGGCCTCTTTTTCGCCTTTCCAGTCGCGGATGGTTCGCACGTGGTGGCTGACTGGCAGATCAATGCCATGCGTACGAAGGATT
>CAZLKP010000353.1:4688-5068 GCA_964560095.1 uncultured Bacteroidia bacterium | reverse complement strand
TCCCGGGTAGCCCGACGGGTTACAACGATTACACGGCCCTCACCTCTACCGATCTGAATGCCGGGGCCTCCTACACGGCGACCATGCTCGGAAACCCCGGATTTGACATCACCGCAGCGCTGTGGATCGATTTCAATGATGACACCACCTTTGATGCGAGTGAAAAGCTGGGGGAAGTCAATATCACCTCGGGTCAGACCGGGCAAATCACCTTCGCGGTTCCCCCTTCTGCGGTCACAGACACGCTTCGGCTGAGAATGGTGGCTGTGTTTGCCGGGGTAGCTCTGACCCCTTGTGGCAACTACGCCTTTGGAGAAACGGAAGATTACCACGTTTTTGTGCTTCCCCCGCCAGCCAATGATGTCGGGGTCACCTGGCTC
>CAZLKP010000353.1:0-4678 GCA_964560095.1 uncultured Bacteroidia bacterium | reverse complement strand
GAAGCAACCCTGTGGCCTGACTTCCACGGAGGTCGTCACGGTTGAAGTCACCAACTTTGGCACCAATCCACAGACAACCTTTCCGATCAGCTATTCGGTTAACGCGGGAGCACCCGTCACCGAAACCTATACTGGTTCTTTGGCGGCAGCAGGTGGGGTAGATACCTTTTCCTTTGCAACCACTGTAGACCTTTCTGCACTGAATACGACCTACGCCGGCCAAATCTGGACAGAACTTCCCGGTGATGGCGCCCCAGGTAACGATACGCTCTCTGTATCGATCACTACCCCCGCCACGGTCAATACCGTGCCTTACACCGAAGACTTTGAAACCTTTATCCCTGGTGCCTCCAATACAGGCCTCGCCAATGGCTGGACGGTTTCCTCTACCAGCGCAAGTGCTTTTGTAGGGTGGACCGTGGAGAATACTGGTACTACCAACTCCACAGGCACTGGCCCTACGAATGCAGCTGTTCCAGGTAGCCAGATCTATATGTATACCGAAACTTCCGGAGGTTCGGCTGGCGACATTTTTGAACTCAATGCGCCTTGTCTCAGTCTGGCTGGCACGACCAGCCCGAGACTTTCCTTTTTCTATCACATGTTTGGTCCTTTGATGGGAACGCTGAATGTGATCCTTAAAGGCGGGAGCTCTACCGGCGCAGATACCACGGTCTTCACCGTTTCTGGCCAGCAGCAGACTGCTGAGACAGATCCATGGACAGAGGTGTTTGTGGACCTGACTCCCTGGGCCGGAGATGGAATCAACCTGACCTTCCAGGCCATCCACGGTGGAGTATTTACCTCTGACCTGTCGATTGATCAGGTCCAGATCTTCCAGCCATCCCCAACGGATGTGGAAGCCCTGGCTATTCTTCAGCCTAGCGGTCAGTCCTGTTTCACCGCCACTGAAGATGTGCGGGTTCGGGTGAGAAACCTGGGGACCAGTCCGATTGACTTTTCTGTCAATCCTCTGACTGTTGATGTGAATATCACCGGTGCCTCTACTCAAAGTTTCACTTCCCCTACGATCAATACCGGAACACTGGGCCTCCTGGATACGCTGGAAGTGCTGGTGACCAGCGCTGCTGACCTCAGCGCTCAGGGCTTCCATGCGATCGAGGCGATTGCCAATCTCTCTGGCGATGGTGTGCCATCGAACGATACCACGCTGGGAGGGGCAACATCGCTTCCGATCTTTTCAGTCCCTTTCTTCGAAGACTTCGAAAACTTTGTGTCCGGTACACCGGGTACCCTGGCCAATGGCTGGACCTCTTTCGGAAGCACCTCCAACTTCAACGGCTGGACCGTTGAGAATGATGGAGTAGCCAACTCATTTGCAACCGGGCCGATTGATGATCATACACCAGGCGGTCAGGTCTACATGTACACAGAGTTCGGTGGAGCTGGTCAGGTCTATGATTTGATTTCCCCCTGTCTGGACCTATCTGGGTTTTCTGCTCCAAAGATTTCTTTCTGGTATCATATGTTTGGTGCCACCATGGGAACCTTAGAAGTTGTGGTACGGACACCAGCTTCCGAAACAGTCATCTGGTCTCTTTCCGGACAGCAGCAAGCTGCAGAAGGCGCTCCATGGGAGGAAGGAACTGCAGATCTTTCGGCTTTTGTGGGACAGTCGGTTCAGATTATTTTTAGAGGAACGTTGGGTAGCTCTTTCACCTCTGACATGGCGATTGATGATGTGAATATCTTCCAGCCACCACCGATTGATGCCAAAGTCTTGTCTGCCAGCGGTCCGCAATCCGGATGTGGCCTTTCTGCCACAGAAACCATCACGGTTCAGTATCAGAACTTCGGTTCAGCCGCCCTGAACAACATCGTTGCTTCTTACTCCATCAATGGTGGTGCATTCACGGCACCCGAAAACATTCCGGGGACATTGGCCCCCGGCGACACCGGTGTGTACAACTTCACCACGACAGCAGACCTATCTGTCGGTGGTTCCTATGACATCACAGTGGTCGTTACGCAAACTTCCCCTGCCGATACGGTCAACACCAATGACACCACCTTCTTCAACGTGAAGAATTATCCTGCCTATTCCGGCACATTCCCCTACTCAGAGGACTTTGAGTCTGGCAATGGCGGATGGCAGGAAGAATTCCCAATCGGAGGAAAGACCCTGTGGGGATTTGGTACGCCGGCCAAGCCGCTGATCAACACCGCAGCCTCTGGCGTGAATGCCTGGGTAACGGCGATCGACTCGAACTACACCAACAATGACAACATCCCGGCTCAGTACGGTGATGACGAAAACAGTTGGGTGATTTCTCCCTGTTTTGATTTCACCACCCTGGATACGCCGGTTGTTCGGATGAGCATCTGGTGGGAATCTGAAAACAGTTGGGATGGCGCTGTGCTGCAGTCCACAGTTGACGGTGGAAACACTTGGGTAAATGTGGGCCAGTTTGGTGACCCCAACAACTGGTACAACGATAACACCATCAATGGTAATCCAGGTGGTCAGCAGGAAGGCTGGACCGGTCGGGTGAACTCCAATAATGGTTCAGCCGGATGGGTAACAGCTTCTCACAGGCTGGACAGCCTGGGAGGTGAAACACAGGTGCTTTTGCGTGTAGCATTTGGTTCTGATGGCTCTGTTGTCGATGACGGATTCGGATTCGATGATGTGTCTATCACAGAATTCTCACCGATTAATGGGGAAGCTACTTCGCTGCTGAACCCAGTATCTGGTTGCGGTCTTCCCGACACAGCCAACATTGAAATCAGCTACACCAACTCCGGTACGATTCCTGTGACCTCCTACACCCTGTCTTATCAGGTTGGAAATGGTCCGGTTGTAACTGAAACACCAGGTGATACCATTGCCCCGGGACAGGTAGCTTCCTACACCTTCAATGCACAGGCCGACCTGAGCGTGCCGGGATTGTATGACATCACCTTCTGGATTGATGCGGCCAATGACACCGACCCTGTCAACGACACGGCAACCGCAACCGTCGAGCATAAGCCGGCGATCACGACCTTCCCATATTTCCAGAATTTTGATGGTTCTGCCTGGGTTCAGACGCCACAAACCTTCCCACTGGGAATACCTGTGATTGCCTTGCCTGATGGCTGGGAAAACCTTCAGACCGACGACCCGCAGGATTGGGCGATCTGGTCTGGCACTTCCGGCTTTAACACAGGGCCATCAGGTGATCACACCACAGGTTCTGATCAGTACCTCCTGATCGATGACTCCTTCCCGAATAATAACGACTCTGTCGTGGCCGTGACACCGTGTTTCGACCTCACTACGTTGAACTCACCGAAGTTTTCCTTCTGGTATCACTCCAACAACTCCAATACACCAAATGACGAGAACGAGCTCCATGTGGACCTCATTTTTAACGGCACATTGGTGTTTGATGTGATTCCGCCCATTGCGCACAAAGATAATAATTGGAATCTGGTGGAAATTGATCTGTCCCAGTATGCAGGAAATGTCGCTGTTCGCTTCCGTGTGAATAACAACAACAACTTCGGAAACCACGACATCGCGATTGATGATATCGGGTTGGTAGATGTACTGGCCCAGGACGCTGGTGTCACCAATGTGGCTGAGCCGATGTCCGGCTGTGGGCTGCCCGCGGTGGATACCCTGGTACTAGCCCTGGCGAACCTGGGTACAGATACGATCTTTGGCGGTCTCGATGTGAGCTACAGCATCAATGCAGGACCTGTCAGCTCCATTGCCATCACAGATACGATTCTTCCTGGCTTCCTGATTCCTGTGAACATTCCGGGGATCAATTTCTCTACGCCTGGGGATTATGAAGTAACTGCCTGGAGTTCTGGTCTCACAGGGGACTCCAATACTTTCAATGACTCGATTACCGAGGTGATCAAGTCGATCCCTGAGATTTCGACGTTCCCATACATTGAAGACTTCGAGAGCGGAGACGGTGGATGGACAGAAGAAGTGGGTGCCGGCGCTCCCCTCTGGGGCTTTGGAACGCCTGTCAAGCAGACTATTCAGGGGGCAGCCTCTGGGGTGAATGCCTGGGCAACTGCGCTTGACTCCAATTACACTGCGGGTGCCATTCCTGCCACTTATGGGGGCAATGACGATTCCTGGGTGATTTCTCCTTGTATGGACTTCTCCAACCTGGTTGCACCGACCATTCAGATGTCTGTCTGGTGGGAATCTGAATTCAGCTGGGATGGTGCTGTGCTTCAGTCAACCATTGACGATGGTGCTAACTGGGATAATATCGGGGCCTTCGGTGACCCGGACAACTGGTACACAGACAATACGATTAATGGTGATCCAGGCGGTCAGCAGGAAGGTTGGACTGGTGCCGGTGCTGCCGGCTCTGGAGGCTGGGTCATTGCGAAAAACCGCATGGACAGCCTGGCCGGTGAGCCAAATGTGAGACTTCGTGTGGCCTTTGGTTCCGACGGATCGATCAGTGATGATGGATTTGCCTTCGACGACATCTTCATTTTCGATACACCGGGAGAAGACGTGGGAGTTGTTGCCTTCACAGATCCTTCCAGCTTTGGATGTAGCGATGATTCGGCTGTTGTCGCAGTGAATCTGGTCAACTTCGGAATTGACACCGCACTGAATGTTCCGGTATTTGTAGATGTAACGGGAGCTTCCACTGTTTCCCTAAACGGTACCTTTGCAGGTCCCCTTGCACCCGGAGAC
>CAZLKP010000352.1:0-5075 GCA_964560095.1 uncultured Bacteroidia bacterium | reverse complement strand
AGGCAGACGCTCTGAATGCCGGCTTCGCCCATTCCCGTGGGCAATGGATAGCCCTGCTGGATAGCGATGATTGGTGGGATGATAACAAACTTGAACGTGTCAATGAGCACCTCCTGCTCCTCAATGAGGACTATGCCTTAGTTCAGCATATGTTAAACGATTGGGATGAGGGCCAAGAAAAGCCATACCGAAATAAGCACCTTTTCCCTTCCGGCAATGCACTAGAAGAAATGAAACGAACTGGGAATTTTGACTACTTTGTGGCAACGACTGGTTTAATATTTTCGCGCAACGCAGCTGAAAAGATTTTTCCGGTGCCACTAGAATTTCGATACTCAGCGGATGCTTATCTTATGAGAACGGCAGTTGTCTGGGGAATGCTTTTTACGATACCTGAAGTGCTTGGCAGGCATCGTTTACATCGTCGTTCCTTCACAAACAATGAAATCAAGGACGCACAGCCGTTTATTACCGATATTCTTATACCAGAACTGAATGAGTATTATCGTCGGCATGCAGTTGACTTACAACTTACAACATCAGACAAGAAAAAGTTGTCTCTAATTGGACGTTGTATATATTGTCTGAGTAAATCTATAAAATAATTTGGCTGTAATTATGCAAGTAAAACAACTTTTTAATTCGGCCTTTCGAAGCCTATTTGGAATAACTGCTCGCCAAGTTTTCGAGAAGTTTTTTAATCAGGGCGTCAGTAGTCCAAATCAGAATGTTTCTGAAATTTCATGGATCGTGGACTGGTTCCTTAACCGGCATACATCTGGCTGTATGGTAGATGTCGGGGCTCATTTTGGGGAAAGTCTTGCGCCTTTCGCACATGCCGGTTGGCGCGTTCTAGGCTTTGAACCCGACCCTAATGATGCAAAGTGGAAGAGACTCGCCAACTTTCTGGAAATGGAGAATGTCATTATCTTCAAATGTGCCTTGTCAGACAAACAGAGTAATGATGTTGAATTTTATGCCAGTGAAGAATCAACCGGTGTATCGGCATTGAGCAATTTTTTGCCCAGTCATCAATGTATTGGAGCAGTGGAGGTGAAGATCCTGTCGGATTGCCTGATGGAGGAAGGAATCAAAGAAATTGATTTCCTCAAAATCGACACCGAGGGCCACGACCTGAAGGTGCTTCAAGGGCACCGTTGGGACATCCGCCCCCGGGTCATCCTCTGTGAATTTGAAGACAAGAAGACGAAGCCGCTGGGATACGATTATGGGGATCTGGGGGATTTTTTGATCGAGAAAGGATATCGTGTCCTGCTTTCAGAATGGCACCCCATTGTCAGATATGGGGTTCAGCACCGCTGGCGGTCCATCCGGGAATACCCCACGTCTCTGCAATCAGCTGATGGGTGGGGAAACTTCTTGGCATTGCAACCTGAGATTTATGATGACTTTATTGTCTCGTCTGGGGTTGCCGCATTGCTTGATAAGAAGAATCGGGAGTAAAACCATGCACAAAACGATTGCCCTACTCCCGATGAAAGCCCACAGCGCGCGTGTGAGTGGGAAAAACTTCCGGGAGTTTGCCGGTAAGCCGCTCTTCCGTTGGATATTGGATACGCTCTTGTCGGTGGAGGAAATTGACTGTGTGGTGATCAATACGGATGCCCGGGATATTCTTGCGGAGCATGGACTGGTGGCCACCGATCGTATCATGATTCGAGACCGGAAGCCCGAAATCTGCGGTGACTTTGTCAGTATGAATCTGGTATTGGCGGACGATATTGAACATGTGGCGGCCGAGACCTACCTGATGACCCATACCACCAATCCCCTCCTCAGTGCCGGGACGATCAGCCGGGCACTGAAGGCCTATCAGTCGGGTGTCTCCGAGGGGGCGGCAGACAGCCTCTTTACTGTCAACCCATTCCAGACGCGCTTCTACCGGAAGGATGGATCTGCGGTGAACCATGACCCCAACAACCTCATTCGAACCCAGGATCTGGAGCCGTGGTATGAGGAGAATTCCAATCTTTATATTTTCAACCGTGAAAGCTTTTCTAAAACAAATGCCCGGATAGGTGAGCGGCCCATTCTTTTTGAGACGCCTCGTATCGAATCTGCAGACATCGATGACCAGGTTGGTTGGGATATCGCTGAAACGCTGGCCCTGGCAGGCGGGAAAAAATAATGTCGAAATCAGGTGGGAGCGTGCCTTGGTCACTGCTGGATCAGGCCACCAGCAAAAATTAACAGCGCAGAAAAACCCACTTACTGTTGATCTGGTAACAAATGAAAAGAAAAATACTATGCACCTGTCCCCCGATGATCCGGGGAATTGAAGACGTTCGCCACCGTTTCACTGAGAAAGGGATCGAGCTGACGATTCCGAAATTCGAACAGATTCTTTCCGAGGAGGAGTTAATCCGGCTGGTTCCCGAATTTGACGGCTGGATCATCGGAGATGATCCGGCGACTGCCAGGGTATTTGCGGCTGGCCGTGGCGGGCGTCTCAAGGCGGCGGTTAAGTGGGGAGTAGGAACGGATAACGTGGACTTTCCAGGGGCGAAAGCGAGCGGTTACAATGTCAAGAATACCCCGGGGATGTTCGGGGAAGAGGTATCCGATGTCGCGGTGGCCTACTTGATCGGCCTGGCCCGGGATTTGTTTGTGATTGATCGGGGAGTTCGTTCAGGTAAATGGCCAAAGCCAGTTGGAGCAAGCTTGACGGGTAAGAAGGTCGCATTAGCGGGATTTGGGAACATTGGGCAGTCCACAGCACGTAAACTGCTGGCTCTCGGGCTTAATGTTGTTGTTTACGATCCTTATGTGGCGGATAATCAAGGCTTAAACATTGAACAGGCCGTGTGGCCTCAAGGTCTGGAGGAGGCGGATTTCATCGTGTTGACCTGTGCCTTGAACGATGCCACCCGGCACATGCTCAATGCGGATACCCTTCAGATGGCGAAACAGGGCGTGATGGTGGTCAATGTCAGCCGCGGGCCGTTGATTGATGAAACAGCAATAGTGGAAGCACTCAAATCGGGGAAGGTGGGGGCGGCAGCACTGGAGGTGTTTGAAACCGAGCCGTTGGCGAAAGATAGTGCCCTGCGCGACTTTGAGCGTTGTGTTTTTGGTTCCCATAACGGATCCAATACCCGTGAGGCAGTCCAGCGGACGTCGATGCGGGCCATTGACCTGCTTTTTGAGCAGTTGGAAGAGGCGTCATCGGATTAAGGCTTTATAGCCCTAACATATAGAGAAAGATCAAGCCGTGAACAAAGATGCAGTTATTATCACCGGCGCGCTGGGAGGTATCGGACGGGCCCTGTGCGATGAATTTCATTCCCACGGCTTTGTGGTCATTGCCCTCGACCGGGCGGACGGCGATGTGGCTGCACACGTACAATTGAAGGTTGATATTCGTGACCTGGTCCACCCGGGGGAGCCGCGCGACCGGATTATCGGAAGTATACGCGAGGCAATGGACGGGTGGCAGGGACGCCTCAAGGGCCTGGTCAATAATGCCGCCATCCAGATTCTCGGGGGAGTGGAGGATCTTTCCTCCGATGACTGGCAGGAAACGATCAATACCAACCTGCTGGCACCATTTTTCCTGTCACAATTATTCCTCAAGGATCTGGAGGAGTCAGCAGGATCGATTGTCAATATTTCCAGTATCCACGAAAAACTGACAAAAAAGCGGTTCGTAGCCTACGCCACCTCCAAGTCTGCTCTCTCCGGACTGACCCGTGCGATGGCCGTAGACCTTGGCCCCCGCGTGCGGGTCAACGGGATATGCCCGGCTGCTATTTCCACCCCGATGCTCGAAGCCGGCTTCGTAGAGAACCCGCAACTGTTGGAGGTATTGAAACAAGCGCACCCCAGTGAATCGATCGGCTTGCCAGACGACGTCGCAAAACTGGCCTTCTGGCTGGTCAACGAAGCACCGGTATTCCTTACCGGCGCCTTGATCGGTCTCGACGGTGGAATCTCAGCCCGCCTCCATGACCCACTTTAAATGAACAAAGTACGCTACCTCCGCAACGTTCTCTTTAGCCTGTTATATTCGTTCAGGGTCACCCACGCTCTGGGTGGCCAGGGCGACTTCAATACCTGGTGGTTTTTCAACCATAAAAAGATCAAACCTCTGCAACAACGGTTCAAAGGAGAGGATGCATTCCTACTCTGCAATGGCCCGTCACTCAATAAAGTCGATTTCTCACAACTCAAAAACAAGCATCTCATCGGCCTCAATAAAATCTATCTCCTGCTGGAAAAACACCAGTTAGACTTTTCTTTTCATGTCGCCATCAATCCGCTGGTAATCGAACAGTCAGCAGCTATGTTTGCCCTGTTGAATTGTCCGTCTTTTGTTTCAACCATAGCAAGTAAAGGCGTGAGTTTACCAAAAAATTGCATCAGATTTATGTCTGATATGAACAAGCTACCACACTTTACCACAAATATGCTTCGGGCTCCTATTCAACACGGGGCGACGGTCACTTACAGTGCACTCCAAATTGCATATTCTCTCGGATTTCGGAACATATTCATCGTGGGAATGGATCATCGCTTCGAATGCTCTGGAAAGCCAAATGAAGTTCAAAAGATGGAAGGACCTGATACAAGCCACTTTGACCCGCGCTACTTTTCGGGCCAGAACTGGGGACTGCCGGATCTCGAAACCTCAGAAATGAATTACAAAATTGCAGATTATGTCTACCGATTGAATAACAGGAAGATATATGATGCGACAGAAGGCGGTGCCTGCGAGGTTTTTGGCAAACTGCCTTTCACTGAAGCAGCCACTAAGTGTCGTGATAAATCCTGATTGAGTATTCACTGCATGATATCGTCATTCCTTTATATTTTGATCGATAGGATACTCATCATAAAAACCTTGATTTAGCTCAACGAATTCATTCTGAGACCAAGTAATATGCCTGACATCTCAGTCATCACCATCTGCTACCAGGCCGGGCATTTCCTGGAGGCCTGCCTGCAATGCGTGATTGACCAGGGCGTGCAGGATATCGAGCACATCATTGTCGATGGCGGTTCGGACGACGGCACAGTAAAAATCCTCGAAGACTTCGCCGCCCGGCACCCGCACA
>CAZLKP010000351.1:0-5090 GCA_964560095.1 uncultured Bacteroidia bacterium | reverse complement strand
CAGCAAATCGGCCGGAGAGGCCAGCTCTAGCATCCGCGAACGGGTCATTGCTGCCCGGCAGCGGCAGCTGCACCGCTTCCGCGATATGCCCGGCATCTACTCCAATGCCATGATGCCGCCGCAGATGGTGCGTCGCATCTGCACCATCGACAAGGACTCCGAGGCGTTGCTCGAAGTCGCCATGACCAAGCTGGACCTCAGTGCCCGGGCATTTGACCGGATTCTGAAGGTCGCCCGCACCATTGCTGATTTGTCGGATGTGGAGTGCATTGGGAGTGATCAGGTGGCAGAGGCAATTCAGTACCGGAGTTTAGATCGGGAGGGATGGGGCGGGTGAGCCGGGAAGTCAGATTTCAGCCTGATTGATCATGAGATCAGAATCAATATGTGCCACACTCTGCCATGAAAATGCCTCTTGCGAAAGATTGAACCGGATCATCAAGAACAGGTACCTCAGAAGTTGGAAGGTCAATTCGGTCAAGGATCTTAAAGTCAGGCTCCCTCAGGCAGTCAGAAATTGCAACAACAATCAGCAAGGTGCTTTGCTTAAACAAATTCCCATCAGATGTAAAGAGAAACTACTCGACATCACCCAAGAACACAGACTAAAATTCAAAATCTTTACCTTAGACAAAGCAAACGATGACAAACAACAGCTTACCATTTGGTAGGTTTCACAATTCCCTCCATAGGTCAACCTATTTCATGTATTGACAGGAAAAGATACTTAAGATTTTCCAGTCTCTTTTCCTGGTATATCAGCCCTGCTATCAGAAGGCAACTTATTCGTTTTGTGATCCTAACCATAGTACCCGTGTCCTTTTCAGGTCCATCGTCATTGGTGTGATGCCAAGCATGAATCCGACGTAGTAGTTTTTCGGTAAGCCGGGGTTTTCCGGGTCTTCCCGCATCATGGGACTCAGGCCCAACCCTCCACGAATGGTGACATGTATGAATGGCAACATGTGAATGGTTCCTTCCATCAGGAGCGCATGATCCCGATCCAGGATCAAATGAGACTGGTCGAATTCCTGGTTTCGAAAGGTAAAGGCCAACACCCTGATGTCTGCGGATCCATCTAATTGCCCTCGGATCAAGTGTGAATATTGATACCCCAGGCCAATGGATCCCCAGCGATGGAGCCGGTAACTCAAGTACAGAGGAATATCTACATACGCCATGTCATAGGCTCCTTTGACTGTTCCAGTATAGTTTACGTTGATCCCGATAGGCAGATCAATGCCCAGAAGACCCGTTACTGCATCATACTTTCCGGCAACAGGAGACGTAAATTCCCCACCTTTCTCGGCATAGTATCCTCCGGCCCTCAAACTGAGCCCGGGAAAAAGTTCCCAACCGAGTTCTCCGCCAAGGACAAGGCCAGTACCCGGCCGACCGGTTGCTCCTTCTGGTGGTGGGAAATAGGGCGTACCGGTTATCAGGCCGCCTTGCACATGGACACTGATCTGCTGGGCTCTGACTGAGACACTGAGCAGCAGGAAGGGAAAAGCACTCAGAATAATCAGTCGCTTCATGCGGGATACAATTTGTTCATACAACGACCAAAGCAACAGCGCCGGTATAACAGGCCTGCTTTTGGGGCAAAGAAGTTTGTAGATTCATGGATATGTGGGGATCTGTGATCCCTTCTGCACAAAAAACCACCTCCAGGCCAGAGGTGGTTCATATGAGCGAGATACAATAAAAAGGTCAGGTTACTGAGCCAGCACAGGGATGGTGCTGAGCAGCTGGATGTCTTCCACATCGCTGTAGTCATACTGGGCAATGCCATCTTTTCCGACAAACGTGAGAACACCATTGGCCGCGATCACATCATATCCATCCATCTCTGGAAAATGTGCAATCTGCCGCTTGCCAACAGAAGTTGGACTGGAGGCATCAAACACCTTGAGTCCCTGCGTGCCATCAGCAATGAAAAGCACGTCACCATCAATGCCCAGGCCATGAGGGTTATACATATTGAATGAATGTATCAGGCGGGGATACTGCGGGTTGGAGATGTCGATAACATCGAGCTGGTTGTTCCAGAATGGGCCGCAGGGGTTTTCCATGCTGTTGCGAAGGGTGACGTAGGCGTAGTTGTCCTGAGCCGTTACCGGATCACAGGCGCGAACATGCTCAAATGTGCTCAACCATGCCGGATTCGTAGGATTTTCGGTGCTAAAGATACTCATGCCACCAGTAGATCCAATGAGGAGAAGATTGTTGAGGGTGGTAATCATTTCGGCTTCCCCAACGCCAAAATTAGCACTGATATTTTGAGAAGAAACAAACTGAGGCTGATCGCAGTTGGTCGCATTAAACACCTTCAACTCTTCGGGAGTCACGACATAGAGGTAATCATCCAACACGGAAAAACGAGACATAGAGCCACTTTTTCCGGGCACAGCCGGGTTGATGGTTCGGGTATTGCCGACGGTTGGATTGTTCCAGGTATTATTTACCTGATTTTCCTGCCATAGAGCAGGGATCCCGGCCTGACAGTCATAGGCATCCTCCCGGATCTCCTCTTTCCATTTCACCACAACCCCCTGAGTCGCATCGGCCTGGTAGCCACGGAAGCTGAGTTGATGAGGCAGAGCGTTTTCCACGCGGTTAATTAACCGTGCCGCACTGGCATCCGAGATATCAAAGATTAGCAGATCCATGCTGCTATCGAGATACAGCTTGTCGCAATTGGTGGACATGTCGTAATTGCCCGGCACGCTGATAAATGAAAGCGGTTGGGGATTTTGTGGGTTTTTGTTGTCAAACACGTGGACCCCCTCCCCGATTTCGTTCACAAGCAGAATGTTGTCTTTGACATAAATCTTTCCGGGGTTCACTACATCACGGGGCGAGATCACCTCGACAGCATTCACAAATTCAGCATGAGGCATTTGAACAGGAGAATACACAGCATGTTTGTAGGTCATATTACAGGCGTCTTTCACACAGCCACTGAGGGAGACTGCCACGAAGGCCAGCAAGGCGAGGATTGGGAAGGAATGGCGTAACGTCATGAGTGATAAAAGTTTGTATGGGTCGTTTGTTGAATGGCTCTCATGCCGAAAGAAATCGGCGATGCATTGGCAGCGTTTTCACCCAAAAAGACGTCATGCGGATGTGATTCGCTGTTGCAGGGGTCAAACTTTTTTTGTGCGTATTGTAAGATCACCAATTTCTGAACTGATTGCAACATAGAGGCAGGAGGCATGAAAAAAAACGCAAAAAATCTTCTCTTCATTGGCTTTATCACCTTACTTATGGGTGGGACACCTCTTGCGATGCTGGGTCAACTCAGACAACTGGAAGAAGATGTTGTTTATTTGCAAAACGGAAGTGTGATTCGGGGCACGATTACAGAGCAGATTCCTCGTGAATCGGTCACCATCCAAACCTTTGATGGAACCGTCTTTCGCTTCCTAACCTCCGAGATTGATCGAATTGTGCGGGAACCTTCGCGATTTACCCAAATCAAAGTCCGGTTCAACTCCAATGTGGTCCCCATCACCTATGATGACCGTCCACAGTGGTATTGGGGATATGGGTTGAGTCTTTCCACCAATCAATCGTCGGGAAATTTTCATGTGGAACCACGCGCCGGATACAAATGGCGTCATTGGCTGCATACCGGGCTGAGTTCTGGGCTCAATCCCTACAACGCAGGATTGATTCTCCCCATCGCCGCAGAACTGAGAGGAGATTTGCTGAAAAAAGCCGTGACTCCGCACTATTATCTCCAGGGAGGATATGGTGTGGCTGCTACTCGATCGCAACGGCACCGGGTGTTTGAGGGTGGCCTACTATATGGTGGGGGGATCGGCTTGAGCTTCAAATCCCGAAAAAAAGCAGAATACTTTTTCACCGTTGGTTACAAATGGCAGGGAACCTATCAGGAATTCGAAGAATGGCCCCCCAGGAACCCCAATAACCCCAACCAGGTGCAAGAGTCTGTGCTCGTCACCGGAAATCGCAACTACCGTCGCATCGTCACCATGTTTTCCGTACATTTTTAGCCCCAATCCCAATCACCGTGAAAGGTACATGCTTCCTCATATCCTTCCTGATATTCAGCCTGGCCCAGGTTTCCTTTGCCCAGGTGGATAAGGGTACCCCCAGAGAAGACAAAATTCTGATGAGAAGTGGCGAAGAATATCACGGTGATATCGTTGAGCAGATTCCTGATTCGGTAGTCGTTCTTGAAATGGTCGGCGGAAGCAGGCTGGTCATTAGGCAGCGCGACATTCGCGAAATCTTGCCAGTTGAACACCGCTACCGGAAAATCAAATACTTCGTGAACCGTAACCGGAGTCCTTTGATGGTGCGTACGCAGGGATTCTCTCACCAGCTGTCTTTCTCTATATACCCAAGGCAGTCTGGTTGGGGCGGCACCGCCTTAAATTCTGCCCTGACCTATACCCTCAATTATCGGTTTTCCCACTTGCTGGCAGCCGGGGCTGGATCGGGCATAGAAGCGTATGAGGGAGGAGCAGCCGTGCCGTTTTACCTACAACTCAGCGGCGACTTGTTTCCTGGAAGGGTCACTCCCTCTTATTCTCTGCGCACGGGCTACGCGCTAGGTGTAGCTCCCAGTTGGATCAATATCGATTTTGATGGAGGATTTCTTCTGGAAGCAGCCGTTGGCATCAAACACCGCACCCGAAGTCGACTTGAGGGGTTTACAGGCATCGGCTACCGGCGCCAACCGGTGCGCGAGGTGCCCAATACGGGATTTTGGAACTTTCCCACCAACGAGCCCCAGCCTGTTGTGATTGAGCGCGTGTATTCGGGCCTGTTTATCCATTACACCTTGTTTTTCTAGTATTCTTATATCAGGATACTTAATCGCCAAAATGCTGCCTGCCTTCTTCGACATACCTGAATGCGCTATTTAGGATCGCGGCTTTCTGCTCTTCCGACACAGGTTTTAACCGCCGGGCTGGCACACCGGCATAGAGCCATCCAGATTCACATCGCATGTTCTGGGTGATCAATGCGCCGGCAGCGATGATGCACCCACTTTCCACTACGGCCAGATCCAGAATGATCGCACCCATCCCGATCAGCACCTGATCGTGGATAGTGCA
>CAZLKP010000350.1:1621-5098 GCA_964560095.1 uncultured Bacteroidia bacterium | reverse complement strand
ATATCACCGAATTCGTGGAGCCGGGTATTAACCTGCTGGCTGTGAAAGTGATTCGCTGGTCGGATGGCAGCTACCTGGAAGATCAGGATTTCTGGCGCCTCTCCGGGATTTACCGGGATGTTTTTCTTTATGCCACCCCGCCGGCCCACCTCAGTGATCTCTATGCCTACCCGACCTTTGGGGAAGACCTGAGCCAGGTCGCCCTCAGAATGAAGGTCACCCTCAGCAATTATGGCAGAAAAAAGGTCAAAAAACACGCAGTTCAGTTCTCTCTCTTCGACCCCAACAAACAGATGGTCTTTGAGGCCGTACTGGAAATGGACAGCAAGTTGAAGCAGGGAGAAAATACGGACTTTGAGTTTGGTTGGCCTGTGCCCAATCCCAAGCTTTGGAGCGCAGAAAAGCCTGTGCTCTACACCCTGGTCGTCCAGCATCTGGACAAAAAGTATACTCCGATTGAGGTGATGAGCACCCGGGTGGGCTTCCGGGAAGTGAAGCTGAAAAATGGCCAACTCATGGTCAATCGTCAGCCAGTATTGCTCTACGGCGTCAACCGCCATGAAATTCACCCACGCACCGGAAGGGTTATTTCTGAGCAGACCATGCGTCAGGACATCCGGCTCATGAAGCAACATAATATCAATGCAGTCCGCACCTCGCATTATCCGAATCATCCGCGCTGGTATGAGCTCTGTGATGAATACGGACTTTACGTTTGGGACGAAGCCAACGTCGAAACCCACGACCTCTGGACTAATTACAACTATCAGGTGGGCGACAGTGCCCAATGGCGCGATGCCCTGGTGGACCGGGCCGTGTCCATGGCAGAACGAGACAAGAACCACGCCTCGATTATCACCTGGTCTCTGGGAAATGAATGTGGCTGGGGAGAAAACTTCAACCAGATGGCAGGCGCCATCCGGGCCATTGATGATACCCGTCTCATTCACCTGGAAAGCCGAATGCCCTACAACAATAACGTGCTTACGCGGTACGACATCATGTCCAATATGTATGCCTCCATCGGACAAATGAAGCGGATGACCATGCAGGATACGACCCGTCCGGTGATTCTCTGCGAATACTCCCATGCCATGGGTAATTCCAACGGTAACTTTTATCAATACTGGGACGCGATCAGGGATCCGGCTTATCCACGCCTGCAGGGCGGGTTCATCTGGGACTGGGTGGATCAGGCATTGATCAAGAAAACAGAAGACGGTACCGAATACTACGCCTACGGGGGCGATTTCGGCGATACGCCCAACGACGGTAACTTCTGTATGAACGGGCTGGTCTTTGCGGAGCGGCAGGTACAACCTGCACTCATGGAGGTCAAATACGTGCATCAGCCGGTAGAAATCACCTGGGAAAATAAAGATAACCGGGAAATCCGCGTCTTCAATCGCAATTTTTTCACCGATCTGTCCAACCTCTCGCTCAACTGGTTTTTGCTGATAGATGGAGAACAGAAGTTTGTCGGCACATTTGGTAGCCAGGACATCAGACCGCGCGAATCGAGGGTATTGGGTGTACCTGTGCCGGAAATGCGGCTCGACAAAAACAAAGAATACATCCTCCGATTCACCCACACCCAGCTCGACGATTCGCCCTATGCCCGCAAAGGACATGAGGTAGCCTGGGCCGAGCTTCCCCTTCAGGAAGGCACCTGGGCGGATTCCGCTACCCGCGAGCCGGGGATCCTGGAGACCGTCGGTTCAGACAGTCAGCTGGATCTGCGTGCCGGTCAAACGCTCTGGAAAGTGGACCTCATGTCTGGCGATCTGCTCAGTTGGAAAGAAGATGGAAGGGAATTGATAGAAACCGGTCCTCGGCCCAATTTCTGGCGGGCACCGATCGACAACGACCTCGGAGGTGGAAAGCGGAGCTTTGCGCATCGCTGGCGTGAGTTTGGGCTCGACAGCCTACAGACGGTGGTGACCGAAGTCGAGGATATGGAACTGGAACACGGACGATGGCTGGTTGCTACCGAAGGACTACTGCTGGGTAAAGGAGGTGGCATTCGCTTTGAGCGTGATTTTATTTTCCACCCAAACGGCGACCTTCAGATTGTTTTGTCTTACAAAATCCCGGAAGGCGCACCGCCTCTCCCTCGCGTTGGTTTAAAAATGGCAGTGAACAGCAACCTTCAGGCCTTCACCTGGTACGGAAGAGGCCCGCATGAGTCCTACTGGGACCGGAAGTTCGGTGCCAAAACCGGTGTGTGGTCGAGAAGCGTGGATGATCAGTTTGTGCCCTATGGCAGACCGCAGGAGTATGGCAACAAGACGGAGGTGAGGTGGGCAACCCTCACCGACGAATCCGGCAGTGGCCTGCGAGTACAGGCACTATCCGCTCATCCACTGAATGTGAGTGTGCACCCCTATTCCCTTAACGAACTGACCACTGCCCTGCATCCGCATGAACTCACCAAAGATGACCGGTTGTGGCTCTACATCGACTGGCAGCAAATGGGCCTGGGCGGCGACGACAGCTGGAGCCCGCGCGCGCATTCGGAATTTCAGCTTCTTGAAAGCAGCTACCAGATGAATGTGTTTCTGAGGGCGGCAGAATAGCTTGATCTTGGATGTAACTCCCCCCGGTAACTCCGTCTTAGCCTGTGTACCCCTAATAATCACAGGCTATGAACCCCTTTGCTAATTCCACGGAGACCCTGCGTGCCTGCGCCCTCGGTGAGTCGAATCAGATGCCACAGCCCATGGCCCTCAAAATGTGGGCGCTGTCTGGTGCCAGATCGGCTATCAGAGATTTGATGAAGCTCTATCTCAATGAGAGCAATCGCTCAATGGTCCGACATCTGGCACTGACACTGATTCCAGTCAAAGCCAGAAAGGCGGTGCTAACCAAAATCCTCCGGCAACTTCGCAGGGAAAAACATCCACGCCTGATCCTGGCTGCTATCCATTTCCTGCGGGACCATGGAACCATCCAGGAACTCATAGCCCTTCAATCGCTAACAGGAGAAAGAGAATGGCCGGGAAGCTGCAGACGCCCTCTGCGGCAGTCCATCCGCATCCTTCGCCACCGCTGGGGCTTGTCCCACGATCTGGCCCTGGATCAGCGAAGCCTCAGATGTCAACCCGATCATTGGGTTCACACGGATTTCCCTGTGACGCCAGCCACCGGCAAGGCCTTCCAGCAAGCCGAAAAGGTAGCGAAGACATATTGCCCCTCTGGCAAATTCTCGAACGAAATCGCCCTGAGTTTCCCTTGTCCCACAGAGACAATGATTGTGCTGATTCATCCGGCTCTAAACCGATTTGCCTCCCAGCCAATCTTATTTCAGCAACCTGCCGTGGCCGGACTGATCCTAAAACAATCGGAGGAAGCCATGAGACCCTATGCCTGGCTACTCTCCAGCCCAGAACACGAAGATCGATTCCGCCTGGATATTTGTCATGTCGATGGGCGATCGCTGTACAGCGGGTCGGCTGAGCGGGCAAAAGACCTTCTTCA
>CAZLKP010000350.1:0-1611 GCA_964560095.1 uncultured Bacteroidia bacterium | reverse complement strand
TCATCTTCGATTGACCACCGTAGAAGGCGCGAAGTTGCCGGTCGTCTCTGCAGGAATCTGGTTTCGCCAGAATCAGGTGCTGCGTGACAGCTACCTGAAACGCGCCGTCGAGACGCCCGCAGTGGCACAACCCATATCATGGCCCCTCACCGCCTGATTGATTCCCAACCCCAACACAACAAATCATGATTCAGCAACAATGTTCCGAGCGTCGAACCCAAACCGGCAGGGAGGAACCTCCCTCCCTCCGGAGCGGATCGGCGGTCTTTTACTCCGATAATGCCTACGGGCGCTTTCTCCGGGAGCAGCTGGACAGGCCCCAGGATATTTTCGCCTTCTCCATCAATGTGAGACACTGGATTCGACAGCATTTCCTGCAGCTGATCGATGCCATGGGCCCCGGGGATACCCTGATATTTACGGGCGAAATGTTTAGCAGTGAGGAAGTGCCCGAATTGACCATCTGGCAAGGCAATATGCCTTCATCCCTCGTGCGTCACTATGTGTCGCAGGGCAGAGCTTTGCCCGCCAGCAATCCGGCTGCACTTCTTCGCCTGTTGCAGCGCGATCTCCTGCTGGGTACACGCCTCCAAAACGGTACATGGACCAACACCTTCGCTAAAATGGATGAGGCTGGGATCTACCACCTGCTCTACACCCTTGAGTGGAGAAAAGCAACCGCCACACAGGCCCAAGCTGCCTGATCCTTCCTCAAAAAAATCCGTACATTGGGGTATGGTAAAGGCAACATCCCTCCTCAAGCATCATGCCCTTCGACTCACAGACAGCCGGGAAGAGATCCTGGAGATATTTCTCAAAGAATCACGGGCACTCAGCCAGCGAGAAATCGAAACGACCATGGCGCACGACTGTGACCGGGTGACGATCTACCGCACCCTTTCCACCTTCGTGGACAAGGGCCTGCTACACAAAGTGTTGGATAATACTGGCGTGACCAAATTTGCGCTTTGCCCATCTGAATGTACCGAGCGACATGCCCACCAGCACGACCACGTACACTTCAAATGCGAAGTTTGTGGTAATACCATCTGCGTAAAAGAGGTTCAGCTTGCCATACCCAGCCTACCCACAGGCTTCCAGACCCGGGAAATGAATGTACTCCTGCAGGGCACTTGCCCGGAATGCACGTGACTTGATTCCCATCTACTCCCGCTACTCTACCAACACCCGGATATATCTGACCCTGCCTGCGCTTGCGGCTTTCAGGACATAGAGTTCCGGCGGGCGGTCATCCGTAGCGAGGGTCCAGATAAACTCTCCTGCAAGGAGGGTTGATGCCTGGATGGTTCGAAGGACTTGTCCATGGGCGTTGTGAAGCCCAAAGGATACCATCATCTCCTCGGGAGTGACCCGCTTGATTCTCAGGAGCTCGTCCACAGGGTTGGGATAGGCTTCCAGCTCAAACGGAAGAGATTGAGGATTGCTTTCCTTGCTGATGGCAGAATGCTCTCTTCAGCTTTCCGATTCTGAGGAAGCGCAATCTTTGATGGATGCCGGAAATTCTGCCAGACTGGTTTCTCCATCTCTGAGCGTCCAGTAGAAAGCTGCCTTATTGATCTGATACATCGTCAACAAAGGATAAGACGGGCT
>CAZLKP010000349.1:0-5143 GCA_964560095.1 uncultured Bacteroidia bacterium | reverse complement strand
ATCGTGTGCCGGCAGATACCTTTGTGTATCAGGGGTTTGTGTTGCCATTGCTTGATGGATATTTGAAAAATACGGCCGGGAGAGAAGAAAATCGCGAGGCAGAGCTGGGCTTGCGACGTGACTGGGGTGTTATGCGTCTCACATACAGCCATTACCAGCTGCAGTCCGGGCTTTTTTCTGGTGCGATCGGCGTACCCAGAAGCTACGCCCTCCAGCCGGATGGCAATCCACGGGACATAGATTTGCCCAGCCAGTCGGTAGATCACTACAAAGTGTTGTTCAATCAAACCATTCTCACCCCGACCGGTCATATCAATTTCAATCTTGGCTACCAGCTCAACCAGCGCAGAGAATTTGCCTTCCCTGAATTCCATAACCAGCCCGAGATTGATCTGGGAAATACACTGGCCCTGGGCCTGGACCTGCAAACCCTCAGTGGAAACGTTCATTTCGAGCATGAAGTCGGTTCCCGATGGAACCATACCTACGGGTTGAGTCTGGAACACCAGCAAAACCAGCGATCCGGCTGGGAGTTTTTACTGCCGGATTTCCAGACCTGGCGCGGCGGCGGCTTTGTGATCAGTCGGTTTGAACCTACAGGTCCGTGGACGTTTAGCGGCGGCCTGAGGATGGATGTAGGGACGAATCAAAGTGATTTTTTTCAGCGGTTCGTGTGGAACAGCAATGGAAGAATCATTGATTCTCTGTTTTTGCCGCCTACGGACGATGTGTTTGTCAATGTGTCGGGGTCATTGGGCGGCAAGGTGGTGTTGGAGGAACAACGAGCCTGGCTGAAATGGCATCTCGGGAAAAGCTTCCGGGTTCCATATCCATCTGAGACGGTTTCCAACGGCGTTCACCACGGCACATTCCGGCATGAGCAGGGCAATTCGGAGCTACGATCCGAGCATGGCTACCAATTGGATGTGGGGGTAGATTGGAATGAGACTCGCTGGGAGGTGCATCTGGCCTCCTACGTCAATTATTTCGACAATTTCATTTATCTGGGGCCATCCGGCCGCTTATCTACCCTCCCAGAGGCCGGGCAGATTTTCCGCTACCAGCAAAATGACGCGATTTACAGCGGCTTTGAGGCAGAATGGCGCTGGCAAATGACACAGCGATGGTCGGTGTATCAGGCCGCAGAATACGTCTGGAATATCAACCTGAATACATATTTATCCCTTCCATTTACCCCACAACCCTCGCTTTTGAGTGAATTGGAGTACAACTGGGTTCCGTCTTCCCCTTTCTGGCAAAATGCCTTTGCCACGCTCACTCACCGCTATGCGTTGGCCAATGGTCCCAATCGGGTGGACCGCAACGAACGCAACACGCCGGGCTATCAACTCCTGGATGCCGCCATCGGCACAACGTGGACCTGGCGTAACGGAAAGATCGAGATCAGCCTACAGGCTCAGAATATCTTCGATACGGCCTACTTCAATCATCTGAGTCGGTATCGCCTGATCAACGTGCCCGAGCAGGGGCGAAACTTCGTCCTGTTGGTAAAAGTACCTGTCGGCGACTGATGGAACAGAGGAACAGGAGGAACCAAAAACGCGGGATTATGTCTTACCGATTTCTTCGACTTTGTCTTCCATTTCCTTGTCGCGGATGCGATTGTCGAGCAGGTACCAGTACAAGGCAAATGTCATCAGACAAAGCAGTGCGGCACCAGCGATCACCCAGGGATACCAGCGTTGGTAAAGAATGCTATTTTGCGGGCCGAGGAGCAACCGGGCAGTGCGCATGATCACCCATACAAAGCCCCATACAAGAGCCAGACCGAGCATCCAGGCAATAGGAGATTCACCTCGCTGATCTGCCAGGCGAGCCAGGGCGTACAGTAAGGCCCCCCCTACTCCCAATACCCCTACGATCGTGATCAACAATCCTACCACGTCATCTTTTGTTTGTTAAGAAACGCCGAAATACCCTGTTTACAGTCATCTGTCATTCTGGCGTGCGCATTCATCTTAGCAGCAAATTTCACGGCATTTTCCAAGGGGAAATCTGGAATATCTGCCATCATCTTTTTGGTTAACTGCATAGAGGAGAAGGAGTTTTGCGTGCAGAGCTTTTGGGCAAATGTGTCCACAAAAGACTGAATGGCATCAGCGGGAACCACCTCGTTGATCAGTCCGATTTCCGCAGCCCGGTCGGCTGTGATCAGGTCACCACCAAGCATCAGCTCTTTTCCACGGGTTTCCCCGACTTTTCGCAGCAAAAAGGTCATCACAATAGCCGGTACAAAGCCAATCCTGACCTCGGTATAGCCAAACTGCGCCTCCGATACCGAAAAGGCAAAGTCACAGACCGTTGCCAGACCACAGCCACCTGCAATGGCATGGCCCTCTATTTGCCCGATGACCACCTTGGGAGAGCGGTAAATAGCCAGCATCAGTTGTGCCAAAGCGGCAGAATCTGCCTGATTCTGATCGAGGTCATACGCCTGGAGCTTTCGGAGATATTCGAGGTCTGCCCCTGCACAGAATGCCGGGCCGTTAGCTTTTAACACGATCACTTTGGCATCGGGTGCCTCAAGGGCAGCATGAAAGGCATCCCGAAGCTCAACGACCATGAGGTCGTTTATTGCGTTTCGCTTATCTGGACGGTTCAGCGTGATGGTTGCCACCCGGTTCGCCACCGAGTATTCAATCAAGTGATACAATTGGCTCATGAAGTTGTCTTAGGGTATGGCGTTCAAACTACAGCATTTCATCACAAGCCCCAACCCTCATTTTACGAAACCGGGAAAAGCTGTTGATGCCCTGGTCTTCTAAGCCATACAGGCAGGCGAAAAAGGGCAAAAGCAACCATAATCTGTGCTCCGATAACCCACCCATGGGCCGGGGTAATTTGCGTTGCAGTTAAGCTGCCGACCGGTAATGCATTCACCAAATGTACCCAGCCAAGCAGAATATCCAGAAGTGTGCCTGTGAGCTCAGCCATGATCGTGCTCAGCCAGGTCGAGGGGAGAATGGCCATAACCAGCAGGCTGAAAAAGCCGGTAAGAATCAAGGGAAAAGCCAGGAAAGACACCAACACATTGCTCACCAAAAACCAGGTCGGGAAGGTGCCAAAATAGTACAGGATGAATGGTGTGGTAAACAGGGTCGCACTCAATGTGACCCCCATGCCACTATAGAGGTGCTTCAACCAAACAGGGGCATCATTGGGCCAGAGATTTTCCAACCAAGGAAGCACGAGAAAAATCCCGATGACAGCTGAATACGACAACTGGAATCCGACATCCAGGATGATCCGTGGATCGTGGAGCATCTGAACCCAGGCCGAAAAGGCCAGGGCATTGAGCAGGTGGGTGCGCTTGCCCAGCAACTTGATGATCAGGATTATCCCAAACATCATTACTGCCCGAACCACAGCCGCACCGGCACCGGCGATCATCATGTACAGCAGGATGCCGGTCAAAACGAGCAACTGTTTCCAGACATTCCCCCGCTTCAGCCTTGTGACGGGATGGAACAAAAAGCCTAGACCCAGAAAAATGATGCCGACGTGCAGACCCGAAACAGCCAAAATATGGCTGAGGCCCGTAGCTGCAAAGGCAGCCTTTGTATCCTTATTCAGATCCTGTTTGTCGCCCAGAAACATGGCTTTCGCCACGCCCAACGACGTAGAGTCCTGTAATCCATGATGCAGCGCCTCTCCCAGTCGGGCCTGAAGCTCTCTGATCGTCTGGTTGAATCCGTCTGAACGGGTAGTTCGCACCCCAATCTGACGGGCATTGGCCATGTGAAAGATTGCGTTGTCGTGTAGGTAATCCAGGTAGCCCTGGTTTTTGCTGCTGGCTTTTCGCACGTCGGCGAGCACGAGCAGGCTATCTCCTTTCTGAAAAGCTGTCGTATCTTCCTGGTTCAAATACAGCACCAGCGTGCCTGCCCCTCGCTGCGCCACCGAATCTGTACTGGCTTCGTATAGCCGAATCCAGGTGTAGCGGCCGTATGGCGTGGCTTTGGGGTGCCTGGCAGCGACTCCGTGAAGCACAGCACGCTTGCCCTCCAGAAACGACCATTTGGCGTCGGGAGAAGGCTGGCGCACATGGCTCCAGGCCATGCCCAGGCAGAAAAACACAAGCAGGAGCAGGAGGCTCTTCTGTGTTTCCTGACGTAAAGGGGCATGCCGGAACCACCACATGCCGACTAGCGGTATGCACAGGGTGCTGAGATACCAGAAAGCCCACCCCTCGAGGTGCAACTGAACTGTAATTCCCAGAAGAAACATCAAAGCAACTTTCAGCAGCGGTGCATGGTGTAAGGCTTTCATGAAGGCAAATTGCCTGAATCGTGCAAAGACTCCATGGACATCTCCTGGCCACACAACCCATATGTCAGGAAGGTTCTGAATGCAGAAACAAGAGTTTCTGAAACATATTCAACGAAATTCCTGACAAACACCGGGTAACGGTAACGGAAGAACTGTGTACCTTTAGCAGCCATGGGAGAGGGATACACCAAATATCAGCTGATTCATGAAGCCTCAGCATTGCCGGAGAAAGCGGATGTAGATGATCTGCTCTGGTTGCGGAATGCCCTCTTTGACCAGGAATGGATTGGGTTCGATTACAATTTGCAGGTTGGATTCGGAAACGTGAGTGCCCGAGGAGATGAGGATGGCTTTCTGATCACCGGTACCCAAACCGGCAAGCGATATCCGCTTTCCCGGAAGGATATTTCTCTGGTAACCAGGGCAGATATTCCTGCCAACCGGATCGTGTGTGCCGGCCCTGTTGCTGCTTCTTCGGAAGCTTTGACTCATGCGGCAGTGTATGAGGTGCTGCCTGAAGTTAGCTTTGTCGTTCATATTCACGATCTCAGAGCCTGGGAAACAGCGATTCTCACCATTCCTACCACCTCTTTTTCAGTTGAATACGGCACCCCGGCCATGGGACAGGAAGTGAAGCGAATAATCGCTGGAATGGGATCCCCAAACGAGGGGGTTATCGCTATGGGTGGACATAAAGAAGGTCTGCTTGCCTGGGGAAGAGAAGCCAGAGATCTTTTCTCATTTCTTGTTGCCCATATGACTGATCTATCAGGCCCTTTATCGTGAACAATTCGGCTAACAATTGTTAGGGTATGTAGCGGGTCAACTGTTTATTCGCTGAATCGTTTTGAAT
>CAZLKP010000348.1:3273-5149 GCA_964560095.1 uncultured Bacteroidia bacterium | reverse complement strand
ACAGCATCGAATGGGTCCGAGCTTATTACCGAGGCATTCAGGACGCCAAAGGGGCGTTGCGCTATTTGATCAATCGCCATGAAACCTATCGCATAGACACCAGCAACGTGTTTGTGGCTGGCGAAAGCGCCGGCGCATTTATCGCCCTGGGCGTTGGGTTGATGGACACCTTAACGGAGAGACCGCCGCAAACCCTTGCTGCCGCCACGGTCCCGCCGCCCAACGCCAATACGCTAAGCTGCGCGCAAAACCAGGGAATCGCATTCACGGGAGACTCCATCAGCCGGCCCGATCTGGGGGGCATCCAGGGAGACATCGAACCGTCCACGGTGAATTACACGATCAAAGGCATCGGGAATATATACGGTGCCATGATGGCCGACCTCCTGAAGGAGGCACCAACCAACAAACCCAAGCCCGCGATCTACTCCTTTCATCAACCCTGCGATCTGGTGGTCCCCATTGATAGCAACTACGTGTACTGGGGCATCAGTTGGTGCCTCACCAACGGCTACAACTGTTTGGGTATCGTCAACAACAACAAAATGCTGTACGGAAGCCGGACCTTCAGCGACTGGAATCAGGCGAATGCCTACGGCTATGACATTCAGAATGACTTTACCAATATCAGCTTTCCCTTCCAATTTTTGCTTGGCCAGGGAAGCTGCCTGGATCAGGCCAATAAGCCCTGCCACGCGTATGACAACCGAGCGCTGCGGGAGCAAAACCTGGCGGCATTCTTTGCCGCCCGGATCACGACCACTGCCATTTGTGATCCCACCACGAGCCTTGCTCCCCAGGTAACCGACCTGGAGGCAATCAGCGTCTATCCCAATCCGACCAAGGGCCCGCTGCAAATATCCGGCGAGGCGCTGCCTGAAGTCGTCGCGGTACGCGTGTACGACCTGCTGGGCCGGGAGCAGCCGGTCAGCCGCAGGCTGGAGGGACACACCCTATGGATGGACCTCTCGCATCTGCCAGACGGACGCTACCACCTGTCCCTCAGCACCAGGGACCACAGAACCAAAAGCGTCGCCATCGTCAAGCTGTAGGGACGGTGCAATCGGAAAAAATGCCGATCTTTCCCGCGAACGCAGCGGTGTGGAAAACGGTGATCGTCCACTACGACCGGCAGGCGTAGCATACCGAAGCGCTGCTTGACCCAAAAAAGCCCCCAAAGACCCATGAAACGTCCCGTAGTAGTGATCGCTATCAAAGTGACGAAGGTACCGCAGGCCCGGCGCCGGTTTCCTGGCATCGGCCATGCTATGCTCCTGCTGTTGGCTGGCATCCTGCTATGCAGCCACAACCTGTATATCAAGCTGGAGACCTATTTCCTCCAGCCCAATCAGGCGGTGACCCTCCGTCTGTACAACGGGACCTTTGAGCAGAGCGATAATATCATCACCCGCGATCGCATGCTGGACGCTTCGGTGATCGCCCAGGGGGAAAGGACCGCCATCGCCCCGGCGAAATGGCAGGATCAGGACAGCACCATTACCCAGGTCACCTTTACCACCAGCGAGGCGGGAACTTATCTGGCCGGGGTCTCGACGAAGGCAAGAGATATAGAACTTACCGCCGAAGCGTTTAACCGCTACCTCGAGCACGATGGCGTATTGGATATGCTCGAACAACGCCGGAAGGATGGCTTACTGGAGCAGGACGTGGTGGAAAGCTATCAAAAACACGTAAAGGCCATTTATCAGGTGGGGGATCAGAAAACCAACGACTGGCGTACCGCCATGGGCTACCCGATCGAGTTTGTGCCGCAAGTGAATCCTTATGAAAAATACACGGGTGACACCCTGCCCGTACAGCTGATGCTGAATGGCCAGCCACTAGCCGGCCAGCTGGTTTACGCTGATTATCTCAC
>CAZLKP010000348.1:0-3263 GCA_964560095.1 uncultured Bacteroidia bacterium | reverse complement strand
ACATTCGCACGGTGACTACGAGCACGAGCATGACCACGAGCACGAGAACGACCACGAGGCAGACACCCACACCCATAGCAGCAGCCAATCATTACGCACCAATGACCAGGGCATCGTCCGGGTCGCCCTGCCGGAAGACGGCATCTACTATCTCCGCACCATTCACATGACCACCGCTCCGGACAGCGATACCGTAACCCATCGGTCTAACTGGGCGACACTGACCTTTGAGGTAAGCCACAAGCATGGGCGTGACACCCACACGCATGATGACCATCACGAGGAGGGAACCTCCATCTGGTATTTTCTGCTGGGCAGCCTGCTGATCATCGGCCTGCTATTTTTCGTCTTCAGAAACAAGCAATAGCAATTCAGGTGACGACAAGGCGGGCATTTTCGCTGGTACTGATATCGGTGCCGCTTCTGGAATTTGCCCATGATGTTTCCAGTGCCGAATTCGCATGATGGAGGCCCTGACCACGATCGCTGGCTTCGTGAAAAGTGAAAGCCATAGAAAAGCTGTGATCAAACACGCGGAAATGGTGTTGAGGCAGGGGGAAGCAACAATTAAAGAAGAAAATGACCTCGTTGATTTAGCAACAAGGGCGACCATCCTCCTACGGGAATGATGACCTGGCTACAACGGAACATCCGGGGTAATGGCTGCTTGATTACCGCAAAGTCGCAAAGTTGAAGACATGAAGAACGCTATATTTTCGATTATTGGCCATCTTCGCGCCGCGTTTGTTGTATCTGTAGCCTTCCTCTAAGCCGCAATCGGTAAATAGTAGAGAATCTGATCTAACGTTTCATACTGATCTGGGATTTTGTTTCCCAGATTTTCATGTGGTCTTCGTCATGCTCTGCCAGGATCGACAGTTTTTGTTCTGTTGTGAATTTGCTCTTGCGCATAATCGTACAATTTAGAAGGGTGGATGAACAATCCTACTTTTCTACCAAATTGTGTTTGTTCCTGAAGGGGAGGCTATAATACCGATCAGTCCTTTCCTTTGGAGAATGGGATTGGACGGACGGATACATCGCAGAGGGTAAAAGTAGCAGATTTTACCGCTGCGAAGGGCCTGATCACAAAATGCCCTTCACTGGGATTGGGTGAGACAAGCAGAGAAATCTGCTGATTTTCTAAGGGTGCAGTGGGTGGTCCCTGATTACAGATTCCCCTACCGATTCAACACACTGTCGTAATAGAGCAGGTAATCCTCCATCCGCTTCTGGCCGTAGGCCACTTTGAAATTGGGATGAGAGATATAAAAGACCCGTCCGCTGGTATTGGTCACCAGCTTGTCTCCGGCCTCGTTGTTCATCAGTGTCTGGATGTAGGTCTGAGCCTCTTCTACGTCCTTGAAGCTGGACACATAGGGGAGCAAATACTGCTGCTGATAGAGGAAGGTAAATACCTTCAACCGAAGTCCCGGAAAGGATCCCTGGTTAAAGTCTGAAAGCAACGTGGTTGCCTCGGCTTTGGTGATGGCTTCTTTGTCGATATACATCAGAATGAAGATCTTATCAGAAGATCTGACCTCTTCCGTGAACCCACGGAATTGCTCATCGTCACTCTGAACCGTTTCTGCCGGGTCTTCGTCGGCTGCTGGTTCTGCTGGTCCTTCCGGATTGTTCGCCTGTGCTACGTCTCCACCCTGCTTCAGGAAGTTCAGGGTTTTTTGTGCCCGCGGCGTCACGTCATGCTGCGGAAACTGCATCGTGACGTATGTCAGGATTTTTTCCAGGCTATCGGTATAGCCCAGATAGCCGTAGGACATACCTCGGATGAAATACAACGCGGCGAAGTCAATATTGGGATCACCCTGGAAGCGGTTTTGTGCCAGCAGATAGGAGCTGAATCCGATGGCGGTTTCATAGGCTCCTTCCTGGTAGGAATCAAACAGACCGTCGTAGGCAAATTTGTAATCTTCTTCATTCGCCTTAAGTAACTCAGGATCCAGCCCCTGAATCAGATAGGCATAGACGGTTTTGGGGTATTCCTGCAGAATGAGCTGTTTCTGGATCTGTGCCAACGGGCTGCCCTGTTCGGTGTAGAGCTGATACAGGGCATAGCGGGCCTGCAGGGTGTATTCAGAGCCTTCAAACCGGTCGAGGAGTATTTCGAGGGTGTTGATCGCGGAATCGGGCTCATCCAGTTTCTGATAGTAAATCTGTCCCAATTTGTATAGGGCTTCCTCAATCGAAGCCAGAGCGGTTTCTTTGGCTTCCTCCGTGAGGGGGATGTCTTTGTAAAACTGATAATTCTCTCCAAACTCCTTCACCAGTGTGCTGTCCACTTCTTCCTCCTGGTCAGGTGGTCCACCGGCATCTGCTGGCATAGACATGTTGTTGACGCGTTTGTTTTTGCGTCGCCAGTTGTCTTCGTTGGGGCGCTGTCCCCATTGTTGCTGGAAGCTGAGGCGGCCGCTGCTCACAGCCGGAGGATTATCAAAATACCACTTGGCGGAGCCCAGATTCTGCTGCTGACGTCGATTCATCTGTTGGGCCATCATGGGGTTGAGCATGGGGTCGTTGAGCGTCTGGTCGTTCATTCGCTCCAGTTCCAGCTCCAGTTCTTCCTGCTTGCGCCGTTCCTCCTCACGAATGACCCGCTGCACGATTGTATCCCGTTCGGCTTTGGGCAGATTGGCCAGCCAGAGCATGGAGTCCTGGTATGTGATGGTGTTAAAGTGGGTGATGTATTCTTTGAGGGTAGAGGCAAGGATGGTAATTTCTTCGTATTCAGGCGCCTGCGGCGTAATCGACATGGCGGCACTGTCATAGTAGGCCTGTGCGGGTTGGTAATCCTGGAAGTCGTAAAAATAGATCTGCCCGATTTTGAAGTAACTGAGGGCTTTCTGGCGCTGGTTGTTGACGTTGGCTTTCACCGAAAGTCTGAGGTAGTCGATTGCTTCCTCGAGATTTTCCTTCTTGAGTTCCAGCTGAGCAAATTCATAGTAAATCTGGTCCTGGTATTCCTCGTTTTTCTCGTCTTTGAGAAGCTTATTTAGATAATCCAAGACGATTTCATCGTCGTCATTGCCGGATTGGTACACCACATACAGCCGTGCGATGTTAATTTTGGCGAAGAATGTGAGATCATAATCGAGGCTGTATTTTTCCACCAGTTGAAACTGGAGCAAAGAGCGTGTAAAGTTGTCGAGTCTGGCGAAGAGTTGGCCCAGCAGGAAGTGAGCTTTGGCCCGCCGCTGGCGGTTTTGGATCAGCTCAATCCCGTCCGAGAGTACATAGGCTGCCTT
>CAZLKP010000347.1:0-5152 GCA_964560095.1 uncultured Bacteroidia bacterium | reverse complement strand
TTCCCGATGATTTTTTCACCTCCCGCACCTCGCTGGTGTACAAATACTATGACATCCGGGAGCCGGGCATTGCGTTCTCTGCATTCCAGGGAATCAGTCAGGCCAACATCCATATCATTTCATTGCGGCAAACCTTTGACCGCAGCAGTGTAGATGCTCCGATTTATCCGAGGAGTGGATCGACCATGAGTCTTTCTGTAGAAGTAACGCCTCCCTACTCACTATTTGACGGCACCTCAGATTACTCTGAGATGGGAGCAGCAGAAAAGTACCGCCTGCTGGAGTTTCACAAATGGCGCTTCAACAGCAACTGGTTTTTCCGGATCGTGGGAGACATGGTGTTGAGTACCAAAATCGAGGCCGGATACCTCGGCTCCTACAATTCCGCTCTGGGCGTTTCGCCCTTTGAGCGCTACTTCCTTGGCGGAACAGGGATGATCGGCTTTGGTCTGGCTCAGCTTGACGGGCGCGAAATCATTCCCCTGCGTGGATACGAAAACAACTCCCTCACCAACAGAAACAATGGCTACCCGATATACAACCGCTTTGTGATGGAGCTGCGTTACCCGCTGTCTTTGAGTCAGGCTACCACCATCTGGGTGCAGGGCTTTCTTGAGGGTGGAAACGGATATGCCAGCTTCCGGGAGTACAACCCTTTCAACTTGAGAAGAGCTGCAGGCGCTGGCCTTCGTGTCATGCTACCAATGGTAGGGCTGCTCGGATTTGACTGGGCGTACGGATTTGATGAGGTTGAAAACGGAAATAACATCAGTGGGAGCCAGTTTCACTTCGTGATCGGGCAAAATTTTTAGGTCCCGTGTGGCTCTGGTGAATATCTGTGTGGATTCGTTTATCTTTCTGTCAATACTTCCTTCGGGAATTGCGTATATCAGGGTGTGAATCAGGTTTGTCGCCAGGCGTGTGCTGTGCGACATCATACTTCTGACCTATTTTCAACAGAATAACATCCAAGATGAAACAGATTGTAGCAACTCTTATCGTGTTGATTTCCGGTTTCGGAATGCTTCAGGCACAGAAATTCGGATATGTCGATACAGATTACGTCCTCAACCAGATTCCTGAATACAAATCCGCTCAGGAAGAGGTTGAGCGGATTTCCCAGCGCTGGCAGCGGGAGCTAGAGCAGAAATACGAAGAAATCGAGCAGATGTATGCCGATTATCAGGCGCAAGAGGTGCTGCTGCCAGAAGATGTTCGACAGCGAAAGCAGGAAGAGATTTTCACTGCCGAACGCGAGTCCAAAGAATACCGCGAGAAAAAATTTGGCTATGATGGAGAGTTGTTTTCCCTTCAGGAAGCCAAGGTTCGCCCTATTCAGGACAAAGTCTTTGATGCAGTAGAAACCATTGCTCAGCGGAAACGGCTGGATTTTATTTTCGACAAAGCCGGCAACATTACCATGCTCTACACCAATGCCCAGTATGATATCTCCACCGAAGTGCTGGAAGAGCTGGGATATGGTCCAGAAGAAAACAACTAACCTCGTTTCTCAACCGAAATCCGTCAGGCCTAACCGCTTCGGGAGTTATATCAGTGACGAATCTGATCTCGTAGCGTCTCTAGCCTGACGGGTTTTTTGTGGAAAATAGCAGGCAAACACCTCTATTTCACAAAATGAGACGTTTTTTCATACACCTATCGTGGCAGGTAAGGCAACATGTGAACGGGAAATTCCCAGGAAGATCCTCCACACCGATAGAAAAACCCTTATCTTTGCCGCACCGTTAACAGGAATAATGCAAAACGACATGAAGAACTTCATATTGCTTGCGTTGCTGGCAATTGGTTCAGTGATCCCAGCCCATGCTCAGAAGATCGGATTTGCCGATCTGGAACTCATTCTGGCATTTATGCCGGAAGCTCAGCAAGTGGATAAGGAGCTGAACACTTATGCTCAGCAGCTAAGAACCAACCTGCAGAACAAGCAGCGGTATCTCGATACCAAACTCGGAGAGTATCAGCAGAGAATTGAGGAAGCTGGAGAAAATCTTCCCGAAGATGAACTCAATGCCATGCGGGAGGACGTCCAGAAACTTCAGAGCGAAATTGCCAAATCCCAACAGGATTCCGAGCAGAAACTCATGATTCGCCGTCAGGATAAACTCGGGCCGGTCCTAGACAAAATTCAGGATGCCATTGACGCGCTTGCTGAAGAAGAAGGATATACCTTTGTCCTCAATTCCACCTCAGGCGGGACCAGTATTGCCCTCTATGCCGGCGAGCAGTACAATGTGACCGAAAACCTGATGAACCGCCTCAATATCCCGATTCCTGAAGACATGCAAGAGTAACACCTAACCCTTTGTTTGTGAATTCAATCCGGAATTCTTTCCGGCTCTAACTCTGACATAATATGAGACTTACATCCATCATAATGGCAGCTTTCCTCCTCTTCGCAGGGTCTGCCATCTCCCAGGAACTCAAAATCGGATATGCCGACATCCAGGCCGTTCTCGTGAGAATGCCCGAAACCCAAACCATGAACCAGCAGCTTCAAACCTATGAGCAAAAGCTCGGCGAGCAATTGCAGGTAAAACAGCAATACGCTCAGACCAAGCTACAAGAATACATGGAACTGCGTGATTCCGGTGCCAACCAGGAGACCCTCTCTCCCATGGAAGAAGAACTTCAAAAGCTGGATCAGGAAATTGCAACGGCTTCCAGAGATGCTGACCAGAAGCTGCAAACTCGCCAACAAGAGTTGCTCAATCCGATCATCACCAAACTTCAGGATAATATTGATGCCATTGCTACCGAGCGGGGCTATGATATAATTCTCTCCAAAACAGATGGAACTGGCTCTTCTATGGTTCTTTATGGTCCCGAAGAAGACGATGTGACACTCGCATTGATGGAAAAACTCGGAATCGAAATCTCAGCTGGAGAGTAGTAAATTCTGGTTGACTCAAATACAGAGAGGCAGCCTTATTAATTGCATCATTGCAAGGCGGCGCCTTCGTGGTAGTAAGGACAATTTTGAGAAAGACTCCTGTTTTTTGGGAACATCTATATGCCTGCCTATTACAGGGGGTTGGTCTCCCGCTCCGGATTTCAGGTTTCTACTGTTCCATCACCTCGAAACCGAATAGCTCGGAAAATGTGTCGGACAGTTTTTGCTTGACTTCCTCCATGCTCACCTCCCGGCCCAGTTCCGCCTGAAGGGAGGTTACCCCCTTGTCCTTGATTCCGCAGGGAACAATGTAGTCGAACAAACTTAGGTCGGTATTGACATTAAAGGCAAAGCCGTGCATGGTCACCCAGCGACTAGACCGCACCCCAAAGGCACAGATTTTCCGTTCGTTTTCGGTCCCGGCGCCCAACCAAACGCCGGTCGCTCCTTTTATTCTGCCCCCTTCGAGACCATAGTCGGCAATGACCCGGATCATGACCTCCTCCATTGTGCGCAGGTACCAGCCCAGATCTGGCTTGAATTTTTCGAGGTCAAAAATCGGGTAGCCAGTAATTTGCCCCGGACCATGATAGGTGATATCTCCTCCTCGGTTGATTTGATAATAGCTGATGTCCCGATCCTTCATCTCTTCCTCCCCGATGAGCAAATTCTCAGGAGACCCGCTTTTCCCAAGGGTGTAGACATGTGGATGTTCACAATACAACAAATAATGCTGTGTATCAATGTTAAAGGGATTCCGTTTGCCGGCTGCCTGCTTCAATCCGACATTAACCCGAAGGAGGGATTCTTGAAGATCCCAGGCTTCCTGATAATTGATCTTTCCCAGATCCTGAATTCGAACGTGTTGTGGTTTGGACATGGTAAGGAGATGTGCGGTGAGGGGAATAGACAGTGAGTCGGGAATATATAGAAGTATAAAATCATTTTCGGGGTTCTCAGTTTCCTGAGCATAGTTGAAGGGCTCAACTTTCAACTCCATCTATTTCACGCCATTCTCCAAAGCGGTCACCTTTTTGATTTCAGGCACCATGGAGAGAATCACCTTTTCCACGCCATCTTTCATGGTGTTCATGGCGTAGGGGCAACGGTGGCAGGCACCATGCATGGAGAGATTCAATACGCCATCGGCATAGGAATCGAAGAGTATGTCTCCGCCATCTTCCTGGGCTGCCGGACGAATGTGCTTATTCAGCAATTGTGTCACCACCTCTACCACCATTTCATCCGAGCGGGGATGTTGCAGGTGGCGAGACCCAACATACAGAATTGGCTCATTGGCTTCCAGGTGCTGCTGCACCATCATCTTGAGTTCGAGGGCAATATCTTTCCAGCTAGGTTCTGGCGTGGCTTTTTTGACAATGGTGATGGCATGATGGTGAATCATCACCCGGTCGATGTAACGCAGCATCAAGAGCTTTTTGGCCAAGGGCGAGTCGTCAGCCTCTCTAAATGATTTGTATTCAAATGGCTCTTCGGACAAAATTCCATTTTCCAGGACGAATTTCATCGCATTGGGATTAGGGACACCCTCAATATGCAAAATGGCTGTTCTCTTCATGTTCATTCGGTCTCGATGGTAGCTGTCTGTTTTGGATCGACAAAGGTAGTCAAAGCATGATCAAGACGAAAAGGGTCAGGGATCTTCGCCGATTTCCGTATTCATCAGGGCGTTTTGGAGTTCACTAAACGTGTGCTGGTTCCCTTTTTCTTTGGCAAGGTCCATCCCTGTACGATAGACGGCCATGGCCTGTTCATCATCTTCAAGGTATCTGAGACATTTTCCGAGCTGAAAATACACGCCCAGGTATGCCGGATCAGCTTCAAGCACCTTTTCGAGATATTCTTTAGCCTTTGGCCAATCTTCTTGAGCCACATACTCGTATCCGATAGAATACAAGGTGAATGGATCAGCAGGATCTTTTTCCAGGAATGAGAACAACTGTTTTAGACGTTGGTTTTCCATAGTGCAGGGAAAAGGTTATCTTTGCAGGAAAAAATTTTATAACGCATGTTGAAAATTCTCGTTTGTATCAGCCACGTTCCTGATACCACGACAAAAATCCAATTCGAGAGCGACGGCAGCAAGCTCAACAGGACAGGTGTCACATTCGTGATCAACCCTTACTGCGAATATGGCCTTTCCCGGGCAATTGGCTTTCAGGAAGAGGGTAAAAAAACAGAAATCACCGCGATTTGTATCGGCGGGCCTGAAGTAGAACC
>CAZLKP010000346.1:0-5199 GCA_964560095.1 uncultured Bacteroidia bacterium | reverse complement strand
CAACCGGCCCTTATTGACTTGCAGAAAAATGGAATCAAGGTGATGGGGCCCTATCCCGCCGACGGCTTTTTCGGCTCAATGACATACCGAAAATTCGATGGTATTCTGGCCATGTACCACGACCAGGGGTTGGTGCCATTCAAATTGCTGGCTGGGTACGAAGGTGTGAATTACACAGCCGGCATCCCCTTGGTACGCACTTCCCCTGACCATGGTGTGGCCTACGATATCGCCGGCAAAGATATGGCCGACGCGCAGAGCCTGAGAAACTCCATCTACCTCGCCATGGATGTGTTTTACCAGCGCCAATCCAACAAGGCGCTGCTGGAAAATGCCCTGAGCAACGAAAAGGGAAAATAGGATTGCTAATCATACACCCATGCCTCCCATCCTTGATAATGCACATGATCCCTTCGGCGCCGCCATGTGGGATTACGTGAAAGGGAATCATCGGGCAGCAGTCAAAGTGTATTCGGATCTTGCGATTGATGATGAAATTCCGATTCGATATCTGTTTCGTACGTGGTCTCAAATGCCGGATTGGGAACAGATAGCTCTGGATCATTGTCGTGGTAAGGTGTTGGATGTTGGTGCAGGGGCAGGAAGTCATGCATTATCCCTGCAACATCAGGGCTTGCATGTGGAGGCCATAGATATTTCGCCCGGGGCCATTGAGATGATGAAAACCCGTGGGGTGGAGCATCCCCTGCACATGAGCATCTGGGATTTGGAGTCCGCCGATTATGATACGATCCTGATGATGATGAACGGCATCGGACTCGTGGGAGATCTCAAAGGGCTCAACCGATTCCTTCAAATGGCCCAAAACTGGCTGGCGCCCGGCGGACAAATCATCCTGGACTCTTCAGATATCTCCTATCTGTTTTATCAGCCTAAAGAATGGCTTCAACAGCAAAAGCGCTCCTACCATGGCATTATTCACTACCAGATGGCCTACGGCAACGTGACTGGCGAGCCGTTTGACTGGCTCTACATTGACTATCCCCGGTTGCAAAAGCACGCCCAGGTGTTTGGATATGAAACTGATAAACTGGCAAGTGGGCCGCACCATGAATATCTGGCGCGGTTGGTTCTCAGGAGAGAAAACCCTGATGGATAAGTTCTTATTTCGTACTTTTACCCGCGACAATAAGAGAGCAAATACAGGTATGGAATATCCGTCCAAAGCAATTGAGGAAGCCGTAAACGAACTGGCAGGCTTGCCAGGTATTGGCCGGAAAACAGCCCTGCGGCTAGCGCTGCATATCCTGAAACAGCGTGAAGAGGAAGCCGAACAGCTGGGCCATGCCATCATCAATCTTCGAAAAAATGCAAAGTTTTGTAAAACCTGCAATAATATTTCAGACCACGAAATTTGTCACATCTGTACCAATCCCAGGCGAAATCAGACCCTGCTCTGCATCGTGGAAGACATGAAAGATGTAATTGCACTCGAAAGTACCCACCAGTATAACGGACTTTACCATGTGCTTGGAGGACTCATCAATCCATTGGCAGGTATTGGTCCCTCCATGCTGCATATCGAAGATATGCTGGAGCGAGTTCGGCAAACGGAGATTCAGGAGGTGATTTTTGCATTCAGCGCCAATATTGAGGGCGACACCACGACCTTCTATCTCCAGAAAAAACTCCAGCCTCTTGGAGTGAATATGACCAGCATCGCCCGAGGCGTACCCGTAGGCACTGATCTGGAATTTACCGATGAGGTAACTCTGGCCCGAAGCCTGGTCAATCGCACGCCCCTGGGAGGCTAACTAACACGGGTACTCGCAGCAAATGTAACCCTTTTCTCTTCCGACCACCCAGGCCATTTTTATGTTCGTAGGTTTTTCCCACATTAAATACGGTTGATGTCATCGTAAATTCTCGATTTGAGCGGAATTGATCATTCGTATGTCTGTCTTTTCAGCTACTCCAACCCAGCATTTCACGTTAACCATCTACCTTGTCTAGTGCCCGGTCCCGTGAGCATCAATTTCGTAACATGCAGTGACTTTCAGAGAATGGACCCATGCTACCCCCTAGCCCGCAGGTGAGATCCAGGACATGCCGCCCCCTGAAACCGCTTGAGCAAGGCGGCAGCTTCGCTACTGGCCTGCTCGTGGGCTTTGGGTAAGAAAAAGCATCTGTTCCGAAGAAATAAAGGAAGCTTGGAACAGGCTTTTTGCAGGTATTTGATCCTGGATGAAACTAAGGCGGCCTAAAATTCGTTGTCCATGTGTCTCAAGGCAATTTATGTCGGTCCATCATGATTATGGTGCCCCATAAATAACTCAATGCCCGGATCTGTTAGGATTTGCAATGCTTCCATTCGCAGCCGTCCTTGTTCTGTTGTACTTTTACTTTCCGAAGGTTCGTTGTAATTTTCCAATATTCCCATTGTATTCACACTAAATTTCGTTCCATGAAGCGTGTTAAGCAAATCGCGATTGCCCTCATGTTGCTTGGCTCTCTCGCCGCCACTACCTCGGGTTGCACTTACGGAAAAACCTGCCAGGCGACAAAAATAGGTAACCACCGTTAAGCCTATGTCCGTCTGGAACACCCTCAGCACCGAATCTCAGTTGGAAGAGCTTCGAGAAGCATCCTTTCACAAGGTTCAGCTCATCTTCAAGCACAGTGTGCGTTGCGGAACATCTGCTCATGTGCGCTATCATCTTGAAGAAGCTGCTGCTGATCTGGTAGGGCAACTGAATTTGCACTATTTAGACCTTATTCGGTATCGGCTGGTTTCCGATGCTGTCGCAGCCACATTCGACGTGCCGCATCAATCCCCGCAGGTACTTGTCATCAAAAATGGTGATGTTATTTATCACGCCAGCCATCAGGCTATCCGGCCTGAGGCCATTCTCAAGCAGGCTGCATAGCAGACAGAAGCCAGGCAATCTGGTAAGCTGACACGGATACACATACCCGATCTATTCGTAACGGAATTTCACTGTAAGTTGAATGTCTGGGTGGATGCTTTTGACTACCGGACAGGAAAGAGCAGCTGTTTCCATGAGCTTTTTTCCGTAATCATTCAGGTTATGCCCGGTCATAGCAATTTCTACCTGCAGGGCTGATACGCGCCGAGGTCCACTCTCCATGACTTTCAGCACTTCTCCGGACAAATTGCCATACTCCAGGTCGTGATTACGAGCGGTAATCCCCATGATGGTAAACATACAGGTGAGGGAAGCTGTGGCAACCAGATCTGTGGGAGAAAAAGACTCACCTTTCCCATTGTTATCCACCGGTGCATCGGTGATCAGGGTGTTGCCAGATCGAAGGTGAGTAGCCTTTGTGCGAAGGCCACCGAGGTATTCGACTGAAATGGTTTTCATAAAATGGGGTCAAAGTCTGGAAAGATATGGGCTTAGGGCCTCCTGATCAATTGTCCAGATAGGGAATCTGAAGCGTGAAAGCAGGAATATCGATCCAGAACTGATGCCCATCGCTCCTCCGTTCCATCAGGTACTGCCCCGACATCATCCCAACAGGGGTGGAAAAATGTGATCCACTTACATAGCGATGGGAGTCCCCGGGAGCAATCACCGGTTGCTGGCCCACGACCCCTCTGCCTTTGACTTCCCGTTTTGCGGCCAGTCCATCAACGATATCCCAGCTTCGTCTCAGCAACTGCACCTCTGTATGCGTTTCATTGACGATATCTACCTGATAAACGAAGACATAGTAAGAGTGTCTGGGGGAAGACTCATCCTCAGCATAGGCAGATCTCACATCCACCCTGATTCCTTCAGTAATACAAGAGACTGGTTTGGAGGGCATAAATGTCGGGAAATAAGATAACAGGGAAGGAAAATAATCAAAACCGAGCCTGAGCACAAATATTTAGTCTTTTGCGCAGAATTTGTCATCAAAAATTGGGCGGGACTAGGTTTTTATAGTGGCCGTTCAGCTGTGCCCGCGCCTTCATGCGCTGGGTTTCACGCACCACTGGAATGATCGTTTTAAGGTGATCGTATACATAGTTCAGGCGTCCAGATTCGTTATTCATTCTCAGGAGCTCGGCCTCCTGACGAAGGCTCATCCCCACATCGTGCCCGATCTTGTAAGCTGTAATTTCCTCTGGGGAGCGAACGATTTGCTTGTGAATCCCCAAGGCATCGTGTAACTGAAATATAAGATCCAGAATCTCCTGGCGAAGATCTGACAACCGACCAGGATCCGCCATTTCTTCATCCTGAAGCACCCCCCCTGTACCACCGGGATAGGGTTTGTCGGAATTTGTCGGGAAAAACTCTTCCACCTGAAAGCGCGCCCGTCCAAGCACGGTGATGTTGGATTCCCCTCCCATAAACCGCTGATCCACAGACTGCACCTCTACCATCGTTGCCACGCTCATCATCTCCTGCTCAATTACCGGCGGTATACCAAACCACAAGCCTTCCGAATCGCAATCGGCAATCAGCTGCTGATAGCGCGGCTCAAAAATGTGAAGTTTGAGGCTTTCTCCGGGAAATACCGTCAAACTGAGCGGAAAGAGTGGCAGAAATTCAGCCATAAAAGATTCGCTTTCTCTGTGAATAGCTAGTCGCTCAATGTCCAACCACAAAAGTCTGACCTTTGTTTTCCCATAGCATCCAGCCTATCACGGTCAAGTACTCCAAAGCTATCAGCCACATGGATTCCTTTACAGGCACAAACTGATAGGACAGGTAGGTCCACGGCAGCCAGAGACTCCATAGCAGTGCATAGCGCTGATTAGCCAGGGCTGCCAGGGCAACCAATGTTGTCACATACCAGGGATGCACGATTAGGCTCAGCAGCAAATAGATTGTCAGGGCATACATCATGCTGCGACCCCATGTCTGAACCGTGGCCCGACGCTCAAGCCATGCATATAGCAGAATCGTCAACCCGCTCACCGCCGTGACCCAGGGTCCAGCCTCGCGGATGAGGTTGTATCCGGACCAGAGCTTCCCGATCTCCCTCAATATGTACCAGATTCCGGCATTGAACTCAAACCGATTGACATACAAGGTCAGGCTCTCCCCCAAGCCATGAAGCATCTCAGCGCTTAGTAAAGGCAGAAACAACACGAATGTGATCCCAGTCACAACCAACCCATACCGAACTGCAGGCCACCAACCGATACGTCGGATGAGAAAAGGCAAAAAGATCAGCGGGAGCAACTTGGAAGAGACAGCCAGCCCAAGCATACTGGCGGAGAGG
>CAZLKP010000345.1:0-5200 GCA_964560095.1 uncultured Bacteroidia bacterium | reverse complement strand
CACCGCCAGAATTTGCGCTTTGACATTCTCAAAATCATCGCGGCCGCAGCTCATGCCGATGGGAAAGTTTCTCAGGAAGAAAAAGAGCTGTTTTCCTTTTTTCTCGACTCCGCCCGCCTGCCGGCTCACCGCAAGAAGCAGGCTCAGGCCTTCTTCAGGGATGGCCTTCGGTTGAAAGAACTCCATATCGAAAGCCTGGATTCCTGGCTGCTGAAAAAATATTTTCTGGAGCTGGCCATCCTCACCGTCTGGGTTAATCGCCAGATCAATGCCGCTGAACTGAATTTCCTTTCTGCTCTGGCCCGCCGACTCGGCCTCGAAGAAGCCGATGTGGACCAGAGCATGGAAACCATCCGGGTATTTGTGCTCAGGTACTGGGATCAGGTGCATTATCTTACTATTCGCCAAAACTACCGCGTGGTGAGCGAGCAAATGATGCGGAGGCTCTTCACCATTGGGAAGGAAAACCAGCGCCTGCTGGTCCGAGAAATCAAAGGCAGCCGCAAACTGGGAAGCCTCATCGCCAAATACACCGCCGGAAATATTTCTGTATCAGAAAAAGAAGACCTTCGCCGCGGATTGGTAGATATTCTCAAGGCCATCCCAGCCTATTCTTATTTGCTCTTGCCCGGCTCCTTCTTCACCTTACCGATTCTGTTCAAAATCCTCCCCAAAAGCATCCTTTTCCCTGCAGCCCACAGGCAGGAAGAAAAGGAAGAAAGACAATCACGACAGAAATAAGCCTTTTTTTATTGTTTACAGGGTGTTTTTGTAACCAATTATATTTGCAGCAGTTTCGCCTTATTAGCTGTTGATCCTTTTTATCAACAGGCGGGTTTAAGAAAATGTCATTCATGCCGCATTTTCATGTTTTGACCATTGCCTCTGTCGATCGCTCTGCCAACGGATCGGCAGTAATCCACTTTCAGCAACCGCCCTTCGGCAGGATTCATTACCTGCCGGGTCAATACGTGACGCTCAGGTTAGAACGGGATGGCCAGATTCATTTCCGCTCTTATTCTCTTTGCTCTTCACCCCGGCTTGATAACCGGCTGAGCATCGGAGTGACCCAGGTCGAGGGTGGTCTCATTTCCAATTACCTCGTGGATCAGGCGCAGCCTGGGATGGAGCTGGAAGTGATGGAACCCCGTGGTCGCTTTTATATCGACAATTCGGTCAAGGAAAACCGCCAGGTCGTGCTGCTCGGTGGCGGAAGCGGGCTTACTCCGCTTTTTGCTATGCTGCGATCCACCCTCTTCAATGAGCCGAATTCAAGTGTCACCCTTCTCATGTCTCAACGCAAAGAAGAAGAGATGCTGTTTCGGAATGAGCTCCACTTGTTACAAAAAAAGTTTTCGGAGCGGTTTCACTGTCAAATCTGGCTATCCGGGATGCAGGGCAGAGTTCAACCAGATCAGGTTCAGCGATTCATTGAAGACACCAAAGGGGAACAACAGGAACAAGTGTTTTTCCTCTGCGGTCCCGAGGGATTGATGGATGTGTATCGGGAATCACTGTCTGAAATGGGCATACCGCCATCCCAAATACACCAGGAACATTTCACTCCCAACCAGGATGAAAAAGAACGCAGAAAGCTGGTGAATGGCCAAACCCGCCGGGTAAGGCTGGAGCTTCGGGGGGAAGAATACGAGTTTAGCGTCCCACCCGGAACAACGATCCTGGATGCCGCAATGGATCGCGGCATCGCTGTTCCACACAGCTGTAAGCAGGGTACCTGTGCTTCCTGCCTTTCGAGTTTGGAATCAGGCTCTGTGGTGATGGCACGGGAAGATGCCCTGCTCGACTTTGAGCGTGCCAGAGGAAAAGTGCTGGCCTGCCAGGCACAACCCACCAGTAAACATGTTTTGATTCGATTTACCTGAAATTTTATGATTCAAACTGATATTTGCATCATCGGAGCCGGCCCTGTAGGGCTATTTGCTGTCTTTGAATGCGGCCTCCTCAAACTCAAATGCCACCTTGTGGATGCGCTCCCCCAGGTCGGGGGACAACTCACTGAGATTTATCCTCAGAAGCCCATTTACGATATTCCCGGCTACCCCAGCGTGCTGGCCGGCGATCTCATCGACAATCTGATGAAGCAGATTGAGCCATTTTCGCCTTCCTTCACCCTGGGAGAGCGACTCGAATCTCTGGAAAAACAGGATGATGGTTCCTTTCATCTAACCACATCCGATGGCACAGACATTCACGCAGGCGTTGTGGTCATTGCGGGTGGTCTGGGATCGTTCGAACCCAGAAAACCGGTGCTTGATCGCCTGGAAGAATATGAAAAGAAAGGGGTTGAATACATGGTCAGGAATCCGGATGATTTTGCTGGAAAGGATGTCATCATCGCCGGCGGAGGCGACTCCGCGCTGGATTGGGCTGTATTTCTGGCCAATATCACCAACACCCTTACGGTGGTTCACCGCAGAGAAAGCTTCCGGGGGGCACCCGATACCGCCGCCAAGGTTTTCGAACTGGCGGACCAGGGCAAGATCCGCCTGATGATGAAGTCACAACTGGCAGGCGTGCAGGGAAATGGCCATCTCGAAGCCGTGTCTGTGAAGACTGAGAGTGGTACCGAAACCATCAAGGCCAACGCCCTCATTCCGCTGTTTGGCCTAAGTCCCAAACTGGGTCCCATTGCCAACTGGGGGCTCCATATCGATAAACGTGCCGTGGAGGTGGATACCAGAGATTACGCCACCAATATCCCCGGTATTTATGCCATCGGCGATATCAACACATATCCCGGAAAACTCAAACTGATCCTTTGTGGCTTCCATGAGGCTGCCCTCATGTCGCACAGCGCTTACAAATACCTTCACCCCGACGAAAACGTCATTCTGAAATACACAACAGTGACAGGTATTGAGGGGATGAGGGGATGAACTGGGAGTTCTGAGTTTAAGGTAGATATGTAGGTTGATTTTCAAGATTTACAGAAAACGCCGGACTCATATCCGTGTTGCCTCCCCTGTCATTTCCGATACTATATCCCAATTCACCATTTTACATCTTCACACTTCATATGATCACGATTCAGGTAACCGACACAGACGGAACGTCTAAAGAGATTTCATTCGAGGAAAATCCATCAGGCAACCTGATGGAAGTTCTAACTTCCCAGCGTTTTGATGTTCCGGCGATTTGCGGGGGCATGGCCAGTTGTGGCACCTGCCATATTACCTTCCTGGAAGGCTCAGAGGAACTTGAGGAGAAAGAAGAGGACGAAGAATTTATGCTGGATAGCCTACCCAATTTGACCGAAAACAGTCGTCTGAGCTGCCAGCTGAGATTAACCAAAGTCCTGGATGGGGCCAAGATTCAGGTATTGGGGGACGGGTAATCAACCCTGGTTTTTTTCCTGCGGAGCAGCCGATTGGGGGTTCACCATCATCCGAATGCAGGCATATATTTTATCCTTGAGGTCTTTTCGCTCAACGATAAAATCCAGGAACCCATGTTCCAGCACAAATTCTGAGCGCTGGAAGCCTTCCGGGAGGTCACGTCCGATGGTTTCCTTGATGACCCTTGGGCCGGCAAACCCGATAAGTGCATTGGGTTCGGCGATATTCAAGTCACCGAGCATGGCAAATGAAGCTGTGACACCGCCTGTGGTGGGATCGGTAAGCAGCGAAATGTAAGGAAGCTTTTGCTCGGCCATTTTGGTAAGCCTGGAGCTGATTTTTGCCAGCTGCATAAGCGAAAGGGCTCCTTCCATCATGCGGGCCCCTCCACTTTTGGAAATAATCAGAAGAGGTGCGTTAAGTTTCATGGCTTCGTCGATGGCCAGAGCAATTTTTTCTCCCACCACAGACCCCATACTCCCCCCAATAAACCGGAAGTCCATGGCAGATATGACCAGGGGTGTGCCATAAATCTGACCTACAGCAGACCGGATGGCATCTGTGAGCCCTGTTTTTTTGAGGGTCGCAGCCAAACGATCTGGATATTTTTTGGTATCGGTAAAAGAGAGGGGGTCATCGGAAATGATATTTTCGCCGATTTCCCGAAACGCATTGTTGTCGAACAGAATCTCGAAATATTCCTCACTGCCAATTCGGATGTGGTGATTGCAATGATTACAGACAAACAGGTTTTTGCGCAACTCTCGAGATGTGAGAGCCTTTTTACAGTTGGGACATTTGGTCCAAAGCCCGTCTGGCGTGTTATTTTTCTCCTCCGTTTTGGTGAGAATATTCTCCTTTACCCGCTTAAACCAGCTCATAATTATGACATATTGGTTTGCCCGATATGGGGGACGGACGACAATAGCAGTTTCGCTGCGCCCGTACACCTTTTCAAAAACAAATATAGTCTTTCCATCAGCAAAAAGACAACGGGAGAATTGTGATTAGCCACCTCGAAAGAAGGCGCTATTTTCGACCTGACTCTTTCTATGCGTTTGTTATCGCATCATCTCAGCTCGCTCACTCTTTACAATGCATAGCTGATTGCCCTCTCCCACAGAGTGCCTCCCAGTATTCAGATGCGAATTGTCCAAAAACGCACCCTTGTGCTCTGAATCAAGGGAAACGCTACGAATACCACCAAAAAAAGTTTTGCTTTTTAAAAAAAAAGCAACCGTTAACACTTATATTTCCGTTATTAGAACCAAATGTTAACAGTCTGTAACATTTTTTGTCGATAGAATTCTACACGACCATGGTGTTACCTGTTTCCGTTCTTTATGCACACACGTCTATTCTAACGTTAAACCCTAAGCTTTTTTTTGATGAAAAGAGGTTTATTTATTCTGTCGTTTACTTTACTGATGGTCAACGTGTCATGGGCACAGAGCACTATTTCAGGTACAGTTACCGACGCCGAAAATGGCGCTCCGATCGAAGGAGTCGCAGTTCTGGTCAAAGGCACCACGGTGGGCATGTTCACCGGTGAAGATGGAAAGTATTCCATCCGTCTTCCAGAAGGTGCTGAGGTACTGGTCTTCTCTTATGTAGGCAAACTGACACAGGAGATTGCCATCGCAAGCAGGAGCACAATTGATGTTAACATGATTGACGATGTCCTGCAGCTTGATGAAGTTGTGGTAACTGCGGTCGGTCTGGAAACCAACCGCCGCTCCCTAGGATATTCTATCCAGAATGTGGATGCCGACGAAATTGTAGGTGCACGCGAAACCAACCTTGTCAACGCACTGAACTCAAAAGTAGCCGGTGTTACGGTTGTG
>CAZLKP010000344.1:3522-5200 GCA_964560095.1 uncultured Bacteroidia bacterium | reverse complement strand
GGTACAGTTTCGAGATTGGTACGAACGAACTGTTTTCCCCCGTAATGAGCACATCCTGGTCGTTGTCGCCGTCCACGTCCGCAAAGGCGATGGAGCTGCTGCTAACGCCCGCAAAGGAGTTGAATGTGGGGACTTCAGTAAAGGTTTGAGCGGTAAGGCATTGTGTCAGGATGAGCAATCCAACAGTTAGCATGAGTTTCATGTTGATAGGGTTTTTCTATGTGATGAAGAAATCGTTTGGGTACTGTATTAGTTGCCCACAACGGTCAGGTATAAGAGCAGCAGCGGATTTTGAAGCGATTTAACTGTCCACCGCCACCAAAGATAATTTTATATACTCGGACTTTGGATTAACCACTACCCCCGCTGTTGCTTTTGTACAACGTTGGCAGCCGTATTTCCTAGTTCAGCCATGTTTCAGTTCCGATAACTTCGAAATAAGGATTGCTTTCAAAAAGATGCCTAATAATTGGAACATGATCATTTCCGATTAATAGGAAAATAGCCTTTTCGGTATAATTCAACTGATTTATGATTTTTGAGTATGTATAAATATTTCGCCTGTACCAATCTGCTGTTAATTCCGTGCCTAAAAGATAATTTTGCTCGTAATTATAAACGTCTGTATGTCCAACTTGGGGGAACACATTAATGTAGTGAGCATGAGAACTTTCTTGAACTTCTTTACTATTCAGCAACCGCATAAAATCAATTAATTCCATTGAGTTCCTGAGTGAGTCCTGGTCGATTATACTAGTAAGCGGCTTAGTAGTTCCTTGTGCTCTATATTCAAGGATAGCCACTTGGTCGTTGTTTTCCTTCACGTATTCTTCAATTGCAGCATATAAACTGCTATACCTTCCGGGGTGATCACATTGATAAAGCTTCTTGTGCCCCAAACGCTTACCCACTTTAAAACCAACTTGCCATATTTCATTCGGGTTATTGGTTTCTTTATCCGTTTCCACATAAGCTGAATACAGGCTGTCGATTTTGTGTTGATACTCAAAATCTGGCATACGCTCTATGAAAATCTTATCAGGATTCACTCCGATAATGATGTCGTTCAATTCGTTGATGCTCTTTTGATGATTTTCATCTAATACGTTATAGGTAGAATCAGTTTGAGCAAAATGAAACGTTCCAAGAAGGTAAACTCTTACTTTCTCGTTTCCCACATCCGGTTTCATTTGTCCATTTTCAGTTGTCGAATTAGAACAACTTTGAAAGAAAAGGATAAGGGTTAACATGCAAATTTTATTTCTCATAATGGTTCTGAAAGCTACCCCTGTTCGCAATGGTTGAAAATAAAGAAAATTGGTAGAATTTCTCCTGTCTGAATGTATGGACTTCAGTAAAAGTTTGAGCGGCAAGGCATTGTGTCAGGATGAGCAATCCAACAGTTAGCATGAGTTTCATGTTGATGCGCTTTTATGTGATGAAGAGATCGCTTGGGTTTTTCTTGGTTGCTGCCAACATCCATACAAATGCCACCAGAGCATTTATTTCCCTATTACCTCAAATGAATTTCCGGCATTCTTCTGCAAATCACAAGTATTTGTTCCGCAAGTATCCAGGCTGCCTAGCGGAAAACCGGTTTGGGCAGTGCGGCTGCGCTTGGGCTGAGCGGCGTCAATGCCTGGGATAGACTTGGGGGGAATTCCTCGGTCGCATTCAC
>CAZLKP010000344.1:0-3512 GCA_964560095.1 uncultured Bacteroidia bacterium | reverse complement strand
CGGTGCGTGTCTCGCGCCGCGGCGTCGGCGTCAGCGTGATCAACCGATCATCGCGCCGGACCACCATCTCCAGCGTCTGGCCATCATGGCCTACCTGACCGCCTTGGGCTGGGCATCGCGCTGCGACGAGCGCTGCTTACGATGATTTCTCTCTTAAAACGGAGATGCATGCCTTGATCAACTGCGGCTTTGGGGTCGCGGAGGAACTTTACCAAAATGGGCCTCAGGTATGGATGATGAACCTACTTTCTGCAACATAGCAGTGAAGCATAAAAATAATTCAAATAAATGGAATTGTTTTATTGTCTTTTCCACATTCCACCAAATCATCCTATTTTTACTCAGATGAACAGCTCGCAGGACATCTGGAAAAAGGATATTACCTACCTCAAAAAGGTCGGACCGGTGCGGGCAGAAGTTCTCGCCAGTGAGCTTAACATCCGGACTTATGGTGATTTGCTTCACTATTACCCGCGGAAGTATGTGAACCGTAGCCACGTGTCCAAAATCGCCGATTTTACCGGGCAGGAATCACAGGTGGTGCTGGTGGGAAAAGTGCTGGATCTAAACGTGGTCAAGGGGAAGAAAGGCCGTAACCGCCTGCGGGCGGAATTTACCGATGGATCGGGCTTCATGGAGCTGGTCTGGTTTCAGAGTGTAAAGTGGATTCAGAAAAACCTGAAAGTGGGGGAAGAAATTGCCATCTATGGCAAACCCGCCAAATACAGCGGGGCATGGAGCATCACCCACCCCGAAATCGACTACCTGCAATCCGATGATGGCCCCAAAGGCTTGGGCATCATTCCCTCCTACTCCACCAACGAAAAACTCTCCCGCGTGGGCCTGGACTCCAGAGGGATTCGTGGCATTACCTACAAACTGATTGAAGAGGTTCTCCCCTTCATTACAGAAACTCTCCCTGAAGCGTTTTGCCAGCAATATGGCCTCATTAGCCGCCCCGAAGCCCTCACCAACATTCACTACCCGAGAAGCTACGAATGGCTCAAGGCCGCCCAAAGACGGCTGAAGTTTGAGGAGCTCTTTTTTTTCCAACTCATGCTCGCCCGCCGAAAAAAAGTACGCAACAACGAACGGGCTGCCCCGCCCTTCAAATCCGTCGGAGATTTTTTTCACGCATTCTTCAACCACCACATGCCCTTTGAGCTGACCGGAGCACAAAAGCGGGTATTGAAGGAAATCCGACGGGACCTGGCCCGCCCCGTGCAGATGAACCGCCTCGTGCAGGGAGATGTAGGCAGCGGAAAAACCATGGTGGCATTCATGTCCATGCTCATTGCCAGGGACAACGGCTTTCAGTCCGCGATGATGGCTCCGACAGCCATTCTGGCTGAGCAGCATTTTCGCAAGCTCTCTGCGATGGCCGCCAAAGTAGGCCTGAGCGTAGACCTAATCGTAGGGGGGCAAAAAACCGCCAGACGAAGAGCCGTTCTGGAACAACTCGCATCGGGCAAAACAGATATCCTTGTAGGCACCCACGCCCTGATTGAGGATCCGGTCGCATTCCAGCAACTCGGGCTTGTGGTTGTGGATGAACAGCACAAATTCGGTGTGATGCAGCGGGCGAAGCTTTTCGCCAAGGGAAATCCCTTCCCTCATAATATGATTATGACCGCTACCCCCATCCCCCGAACGCTCTCGATGAGCCTGTATGGCGATGTGGATGTGTCAGTGATCGACGAACTCCCCCCTGGACGAAAACCCATTCAGACCTTAGTAGTCGGCGAAAAGAAGCGCCTGGAAGTGTTCGGGTTTATTCGCCGTGAACTGGAAAAAGGACGGCAGGCCTACGTCGTGTATCCTCTGGTGGAGGAATCGGAAAAGCTGGATTACCTCGCGGCTGTTGAAGGATTTGAGCAGCTGGAGCGCTACTTCAGCCAGCACCGGGTGGGCATTGTGCATGGCCGGCAGGACCCCGATGACAAGGAGCTGGAAATGCAGCGATTCGTCAACAACGAAACACAGCTACTGGTGTCCACCACAGTGATTGAAGTGGGCGTGGACGTGCCGAATGCTTCTATTATGCTAATCGAAAATGCCGAACGATTTGGCCTCTCACAGATGCACCAGCTAAGAGGACGCGTGGGACGTGGTGCTGAGCAAAGCTACTGCGTGCTGATGGCCGGGCCAAAGGTCTCAGATGTCGGGCGCAAGCGGCTCAACGCCATGCGCGACACCACCGACGGGTTCAAAATATCAGAAATCGATCTGGAGCTTCGGGGCCCGGGCGACTTTTTGGGCACGCGCCAGAGCGGCATGCCCGAATTCACGATGGCCAATATCGTCGAAGACCGGGAACTCCTCGAACTCGCCCGGCAGGCAGCCTTCGGCCTCGTAGAAACCGACCCTATGCTGCAACAGCCAGCGCATCGGGCGATCCAGGTATCCTATCGGAAATTTGTCCGCAGCCACCAAAATCTCTTCACAGTCGCGTGATTTCCCAGCCGGATGTTTACCTTTTTTTGGCGGCATACACTAAAAAGCGACATTCAGAGTTACTGAATATTGGGCAACCCACCTTAGATTATGTATTTTTTTTCTCGTTTTTTCCAATATTTGTATTAATATGAGAATGGTAGGATTCGCAGATCTAGCTTCCGCCTCTCCTCTACTGATCAATCAATCATTGCCCGCTAAAACTCCTGACTTGTTATGAAACGGATAGCCACCACACTCCTGTCCCTGATCCTGCTTTTCCCAGGACTGTATGCTCAAAACCTGCTCAAAAAGCTTGGCGACAGACTCGAAAACGTTGCTGAAGAAAAAGCTGCAGAAGCCATCGGCAACAAACTGGAAGAGAAATTCGCCGAAGTTCTGGACGACCTTTATTCCATCGAAGATGACTCCACCTCCATCCGTGTTGAAGACGATCGGGTAATTATGACCGATGAACGCACCGGCGAAGAGGTGGAGCTCACAGCAGAAACCGAAGAACAAGCCCCTGCCAATGTGTTAGAAAGCGATTTCGTAGGCGCCTTCACAGTCGAGACCCGTGAGTATAAAGGGGATCGCCTGAAAAAAGACTACCCGATGACCATCGATTACTACGTCGAGCCGTATGATTTTGCCTTTCGCGTTTCGACTGATGAGGGAGAGATGACCATGATTGTTCACCGCCAATCGAGAAAAATCACCCAAAAGATCATCGACGAAGACGGCAACAAGACAGCCATGGTGATGCCCATGCTCCGTATCAAGGCGCGGGTCAACAGTGAAGAAGTGGAGAGTGAAGCGTTTTCCATTACCCCAACCGGCAACACCAAAACCATCTCCGGCTACACCTGCCAGGAATATCAGGTAGAAACCGAGGATCAAAATGGCACCATGTGGGCGACCGAGGAGTGGAATTTTGACTATTCCATTTTCTTTGATTTTGTCCAGGTAAAAAATGCCTCCACAGGCAACATGACCTCCTGGAGCAATACCTACGGTGTTAATGGTATGGTGCTGGAAGCACGGATGTCAGAAAAGAGTGGAAACGATGTCACCGAATT
>CAZLKP010000343.1:0-5244 GCA_964560095.1 uncultured Bacteroidia bacterium | reverse complement strand
CTCTCCTCTTGGTGTAACAACTTGGACAATTAAATGAACAACATCCAATCAATTGTAGAATCGTCTATCCAGACGAAACAAGCCTTGCTCAGTAACCAAAAACTCCTCGATACCACACAGCAGATCGCTGATGTGATCACAGAGGCCTTCCGCAACAACAAAGCTGTTTTTTGGTGTGGTAACGGTGGGTCTGCCGCTGATTCCCAGCATCTCGCTGCCGAATTTTCAGGTCGGTTTTACTTCGACCGCGAACCTCTGTTTTCAGAAGCTTTGCATGTCAACACTTCCTATGTCACTGCCGTAGCCAATGATTATTCCTATGATCAGATCTACAGCCGCCTGATCAAAGCCAAGGGCCGCGATGGGGATGTGCTCATCGGCCTCTCCACCTCTGGCAACAGCCAGAATGTCGTAGAAGCCTTTAAGCAAGCCAAATTACAAGGCATGACTGTGGTTGCCATGACTGGCGAAACCGGTGGTGTGATGAAAGACCATTGCGATCTCCTCCTGAATATGCCCTCAACGGATACTCCACGTATTCAGGAATGCCATATGCTGCTCGGACATGCCATCTGCGAGCTGGTGGAAGCTGCATTATTTACCCCACAGACGGCGTAGAGTGATCAAGGTGAAGAGGGAAGACCGAAGGTGTAAGGCTATACAGGGCGAGAAAGGTTTGTGTCAAAGATAAACGACCAATAATCCTTTCTCCCTCTCTTTTTCCCGCAATCTGTTTTTCCTCTATACCTCTAATTTCCATATCCCTAACTACCTCAATTTACCCCTTTTCACAATGACCAAAGAAGCTATCGTACTGGCAGGCGGCATGGGCACAAGACTGAGGACAGTCGTTTCTGACGTCCCCAAGCCCATGGCCCCTGTAAATGGGCGCCCGTTCCTTGCTTATGTACTGGATGACCTGCTAGCCCAGGGCATCGAAAGAGTGATTCTTGCAGTTGGATACAAGCGAGAAGTAATCGTTGACTATTTCGGCAACCACTACCGAGGTATGGACCTGGTATACTCTGTCGAAGAACAGCCACTGGGCACAGGAGGCGGCATCCACCAGGCATTTGATCTGGTTCATGGTGATCGGGCATTTGTGCTGAACGGAGATACCTTTTTTCAGGTAAACCTCTCGGAGATGTACCGTTTTCATGGCGAAAAAGTCTGTGATATGACCCTCGCTCTCAAGCCTATGCAGGATTTTGACCGCTATGGAACAGTGAAGGTGGATGAAAGCAGTCATCGCATTTTGGGGTTCGAAGAAAAACAGCATCAAGCGTCCGGACTGATCAATGGGGGGGTATATCTCATCAGTCAGTCTCTCTGGGGTGGGCTGGACCTGGCCGAAAAGTTCTCTTTTGAAAAAGAAATTCTTGAAGGGTTATATGAGACCCGCACCTTCTGTGGCATGGTCTCTGATACCTACTTCATTGATATCGGAATTCCAACTGATTATGAGCGATCTCAGCATGATTTTGCCGCCCTCGGGGCCTGACCGTTCATGGACGCTCTTTATCGATCGGGACGGCGTTATCAACCAAAAGCGGGACAACGACTATGTGAAGCATTGGAGTGAATTTATCTTTATCCCAGACGTCATTGAGTCGTTATCTGTTCTTTCTCAACACTTTGGACGATTGATTGTGGTGACCAACCAGCGTGGTATCGGTCGCGGAATGATGAGCGAAGAAGATCTTGCCGACATACATGCACGCATGATACAGCAGATCGAAGCCGGTGGTGGAAGCATTGACCGGATTTATCACGCACCGGACCTCGCTGAAAACGATCACCGGGGGTGGCGAAAGCCACGGCCAGGCATGGCTCTCCAGGCGGCGAAAGATTTCCCTGACATCAATCTGGTGAAAAGCATCGTGATCGGAGACTCGCTATCCGATATGAAGTTTGGCCGCAATGCCGGTATGAAAACCGTCTGGGTTGCGGATCTTGCTAAACCGAACCCTGAGCCCAACCTGGTCGATGTGAGGCTAAGAGGACTTCCTGAATTCACACAGGCTATCCTTGATCAATTCGTTCATTTCTCATCCTGATTGTTACTTAATCCTACACAATGACGAATACCTCCATCGGAGTTGTCATGACCTGCTTTAACCGGCGGGAATATACCCTGAAATGCCTCCGGCATCTATACCAGCAAACCGCGCTTCAAAGCGATGTGTCATTGTCTGTGTTTATGACAGACGATGGCTCTTCTGATGGTACCTCGGAAGCTGTCGCCAAAGAATTTCCGGATACGACCATCATGAAAGGCGATGGCTCTTTGTTCTGGAACGGTGGCATGAACCTGGCCTTCGGTGAGGCACTCAAGCACAATCTGGATTATTACCTCTGGATGAATGACGACACTTTCCTGTTTGACGATGCCCTGGAGACGCTCCTGACTACCCATCGGGATCGCACCGAAAAAGGCATGCCTGACAGCATGATTCTGGGAGGATGCCTGGATCCCCGCACGGGTAAATTCTCCTATGGAGGGTTTCAGCGTGTCAGTAAATGGACGTTGAAAATGATTGATGTTGTGCCTGGCGAGGCGCCCAAAGAGTGCACCACCAACACCGGTAATTGTGTGTTGATTCCCAAATCCGTTAGTGATAAGGTTGGAAACATTGAACCGTTTTACACCCATCGATGGGGCGACCCGGATTACGGTCTTCGTGCCCGTAAAAAAGGCTGTTCGGTTTGGCTGGCTCCGGGATTCGTGGCAGAATGTGAAATGAACCCCACCGCTGAGCGCTGGCGCGATCTCAGTCTCACCCTCAAAGAGCGGATCGCAGATTTTCATTCCGTCAAAGGCTACATCAAAAAAGACTGGTTTTTCTATACCCGTCGCCACGGTGGTTTGTTGTGGTTTTTGCTCTGGTTGAAGCCCTACTTTGATATGGTGACTTCATCCATGAAAAAGACCTTCACCGGTGGCAATACACTGTCTCATGCAAAATCCTGAATCTGACTCATTTCCTGAATCATGAAAGATAAATCTCTCCTGTTTATCACCTCCCAGCTCCCTTATCCACCTCACAAGGGAGGCACCAGTACTTCCTGGAACTTCATCAATTATCTCTCGAAGCATTTTCGGACATCGCTGATCAATATCCTCAAAGCCGATGATCCGGAATATGAAGAGGAGTTTTTGTCAAAGGTGGATCTGGAGCGCAAATACAGCTTTGAGCTCAACATTGAGCGCACCCCGGGCACTGTGCTGAAGAGTTATCTCAAGGGGGTACCTATCAACCTGGTGCGCAACTATCATCCGGTGCTGGAAGCCAAAATCAAGGAATGGCTCGAGAAGTACGACTTCAACTTTGTCTTTGTGGACCACTACGAGATGTTTATGTACATCCCGGACCATTTGCGGGCAAAAACCATCATGCACGAACACAATGCTGAATTTGTGATGTGGCAGCGCTTCTCAGATGTGTCCACCAACCCCTTCAAAAAGCTGGTGACTAGTATCGAGTCGAAGCGCATCAAAAAGAAAGAGGCGGAATTTTGCCGGAAAGCTGATATGGTACTGGCCAATCCCAATGACCAGGAAATTCTTCTGGACCTGATCAATAACGAGAGCAGAATCGAACAGATCATTCCATGTGGCGAAGACTTCATGCTAGAATGGCCCGATCTGCAATGGGAAAATACCGAAAAAGCGCTTCTATATGTGGGAACCCTGAGTTGGGAGGCCAACGTGGATGGGCTGCTCTGGTACCTCGAAGAAGGCTGGGAAGAAACCTCCAGACGCCACCCTGACCTGAAATTCTACATCGTCGGGAAAAATCCGGATCAGCGGATCGTAGACCTGGCGGCGAAACATGACAATGTTATCTTAACTGGCTTTGTCGAAGACCTGGAAGATTACTACGCCAAGTGTCGAATCTTTATCACGCCTCTCAGATTCGGATCAGGAGTAAAGCTGAAAGTGATGAATGCCATGTTTCGCGGATTACCGGTCGTTACCACGCCCATCGGGTCTGAAGGAATGCCCATTGAAAATGGTGTTCACCTTTACCATACCCACGAGATGAACGAGTTTGTGGATAATATTGACAACCTCATTTACAACCGGGAAATCTGGGAGAGGATGCGCACCGAGTCACGAAATGTGACGCGCACGAAATTTTCCTGGGCAGAACAGCTGGCGAACATCAAAAAAAACATTCTCTCGCTGGAGGATAGCCCGGCCAGGGTTCAGGCCTAAGACCTAAGGTCTGTCGGGACAGTCACTCCTGTAGATTTTTCACCTTCACACGATTGGAATGGCCATCAAAGAAAAGCTTGAAGCCTTCGTCAAAGGCAACGCCTGGCTCAATACACGATTCGGCTACGTATTCGAAATCGGTACGTATCTGAAATACCTGGTCTCTCCAAAGAGGAAACCGGAAAAAAAATTCATCATTCTCGGTACTGGCCGTTCAGGTAGTACCTTGTTGGTGACGCTCCTCGACTCTAACGATCATATCTATTGCGATAACGAGATCTACCATCGCAAGGTCATGTTTCCCAAAGCCTACCGCCATGCCAGGACCAGAATGGCAAATAAGCAGGTCTATGGATTCAAACTGCTGATGTATCACATCAGCCTGAAACTCGGCATTGCGAATGAACACTTCGGGGACTATTTGCAGTCGCTAGTCAATGAAGGCTATCAGGTGATCTATCTTCGCCGGAGAAATATCGTGCGACAGGCGTTTTCCAATCTCTATGCCCGCCATCGCGGTCAGTTTCACTCCAATTCTGAAGTAGGCAAAAAAACCGATAAAAAGATGACTGTGGACCTGGAAGAACTGGGTACATGGATTCGAAACATCAATCATCAGGCGCATTGGGAGGAAGAATTGATCGCCAGTATTCCACATCTGGCGTTGTATTATGAGGCTGATCTGGAAGATCAGGCAGCCCACCCCGCCACCTTGAGAAAAGTATCCGATTTTCTTGGTGTCGATGTGCAGCCCCCCAACTCGGAGTTGCGCAAGGTCACACCCAAGTCGCTCGATTCATTCATCGCGAATCACGAGGAAGTGATGGCATTCCTCCGGGAAAACGATTGGGCACACTATATCGAAAATGAAGCACTCCCACAGGCATGATCTCCACACTCAAATCCACCCTGCGGCCCTACATCAGGCCCTGGCAGCGGGCCTTTCGAAAAGGCAAAAAGAATATTCGGAAATTGTTGCTAACACCGATTCGTCTTTCTGGCGTGTCGTCCACGAAGATTGGGCC